>NZ_BADY01000170.1:0-7095 GCF_000241185.1 Pseudoalteromonas sp. BSi20495 | reverse complement strand
CGCTAATCGCCGATATTCGTTGTAAATGGGGTGACTGATGGGGCTCGAACCCACGACAACCGGAATCACAATCCGGGGCTCTACCAACTGAGCTACAATCACCGCTATATTTACATGTTTCAAATGGTGCACCCAGAAGGATTCGAACCTTCGACCCACGCCTTAGAAGGGCGTTGCTCTATCCAGCTGAGCTATGGGCGCATCGAAAACTTCGTAGTTTACCAATAAGCTATTCGATTATAATAAATTATAAAAAAATGGTCGGCGATGCAGGATTTGAACCTGCGACCCCTTGGACCCAAACCAAGTGCGCTACCAAACTGCGCTAATCGCCGATACTTACTATTGTTTGCGAGTGACCTCGTTGACAACGGGGTGCATAATAGTGATTTGACGGGGTTAGGTCAAACGTTTTTTTAATAAAACCAATCAAGTGCTCATTTTTAGTGCACAATGGTTAAATATTACAATAGTAGGCTGAAATTCAAACTATTTAATAACTCAAATGTTATATACATTAAAAGCAACTTGGCGCTGCTATGCTTTTCTGCGAAAATAGTAGGCACATTATAAAACGAGTTAAATAAAGAGTACGTTTTCTTTATTAGCATTTTTACCCCTATTTTATTATGCATTCGTTTTTAGAGTATCGGTATCTAGTTAATTAACCCCAATTAAAGGTCACCCATGACGGCAAACATCATTGATGGTAAGGCAATCGCAAAACAAGTACGTAGCGCTGTAGCAGAACGCGTAAGTGAACGTGTAGCAAATGGTTTACGTGCACCAGGACTTGCAGTAGTACTTGTTGGACTTGATCCAGCAAGCCAAGTTTATGTTGGTTCAAAACGTAAAGCCTGTGAAGAAGTAGGTTTTATCTCCAAATCATTTGATTTACCAGCAGACACGCAAGAGCAAACTCTTTTAGATTTAATTGACGAGCTAAATAATGATGCCGAAGTTGATGGAATTTTAGTGCAGTTACCACTGCCCAAAGGTCTTGATGCTGAAAAGATTTTAGAACGTATTACCCCACATAAAGATGTTGATGGATTTCATCCATATAACATTGGCCGATTAGCACAACGTATGCCTGCTCTTCGCCCATGTACGCCAAAAGGTATTATTACATTACTTGATTCTACGGGCGTACGTTATAAAGGTATGCATGCAGTTGTCGTTGGCGCATCAAATATTGTGGGTCGTCCAATGTCGTTAGAGCTTTTATTAGCCGGTTGTACAACCACAGTATGCCATAAGTTTACTCAAGACTTAGAAACGCATGTTCGCCGCGCTGACTTATTAGTTGTGGCTGTCGGTAAACCTGAATTTATACCTGGAGATTGGATAAAAGAAGGCGCTATAGTCATCGATGTAGGCATTAACCGTTTAGATACGGGTAAATTAGTCGGTGATGTTCAATACAGTGTGGCTGAACAAAAAGCGCATTTTATTACACCTGTACCAGGTGGCGTTGGCCCGATGACGGTCGCGAGCTTAATTGAAAACACACTTGAAGCGTGTGAGAAATATCACAGCTAAGCTGTTAAAAAATCAAAAAAGGGTTGCCATTTGGCAACCCTTTTTTAGTTGAACGTGAATTACTTTAAACGCTTACGCTTTACGCCACGTTGTTTTACCGGCTGAATCTTCAAGTATTACACCTAACGCATTAAGCGCATCACGTGCTTCATCAGCAGCAGCCCAGTTTTTACTCGCACGTGCTTCATTACGTTTTACAATTAATGCTTCAATTGTCGCAACTTCGTCGTCATCTTGCCCGCCTTGTAAAAAGGCTTCCGGTGCTTGTTGAGCAACACCTAAAACGTTACCAATACTGCGTAATATAAACGCAAGTTGCCCAGCTTGAACTGCGTCACTTTCTTTTACGCGGTTTAATTCTTTAGCAAGTTCGAACAACACAGGTAGTGCTTCTGGTGTATTAAAGTCGTCATTCATTGCTTTTCTAAATTTAGCAACAAACTCATTACCTTCTAAATCGCACTCTACCGGTTCGACATCACGAAGCGCTGTATAAATGCGCTCAAGTGATGAACGCGCTTGGTCTAAATTTTCTTGTGAGTAATTTAGTTGGCTGCGGTAATGACCTGAAATTAAAAAGTAACGAACAGATTCAGGATCGTATGCTTTTAAAACTTCACGCACTGTAAAGAAGTTATCTAACGACTTAGACATTTTTTCTTTGTTTACTTGAACCATGCCAGTATGTATCCATGTATTTACATACTTGCCGTTGTTTGCACAGCACGATTGGGCAATTTCGTTTTCATGATGTGGAAACTGTAAATCAGACCCCCCACCGTGAATATCAAAATGCTCACCTAAGTGCTTTGAGCTCATTGCCGAACATTCAATATGCCAACCCGGACGCCCTTCACCCCAAGGTGATGACCATGATGGTTCACCTGCTTTTGCTTTTTTCCATAACACAAAATCAAGTGGATCGTCTTTATCTTGCGCTACTTCAACGCGAGAGCCTGATTGCAACATAGTCAAATCTTGCTGAGAAAGTGCACCGTATTGCTCAAACGTTGATACATCAAACAAAACATCGCCGTCGGCTGCGACATAGGCATGGCCTTTTTCAATCAAGCGCTTAACCATAACGATAATTTCATCCATATGGCTTGTAACTGTTGGTTCAATATCTGGGCGTAACATATTTAGGCTATCAAAATCTTCATGCATCGCTTTAGTCATGCGCACAGTTAAGTCGTTTATTGACTCACCATTTTCGTTCGCACGTTTAATTATTTTATCGTCGATATCTGTAATGTTACGTACATATTTCAAATCGTAACCAATATGGCGTAAGTAGCGCACAATAACGTCAAAACCTACAAAAGTACGAGCGTGTCCAATATGGCAGTAATCATAAATGGTGATACCACACACATACATGTCGATTTTTCCTTCGACCATAGGTTTAAATTGCTCTTTTTGTCGCGTGAGTGTGTTGTATATATTTACCATTTACTTTGAGTCCTTGACTATTTACTTGAACAGTTATGTTACCACTTGAAAAGCCCCTGCTCTAGCGCTTTATAACAAACCAAACATCTACTTTGTTAATCTTAGCCAACTACGATAAAATAGCGCCAATATTTAAACCGGATATAGGAAAACACATGGTTGTTCTACACACTAATTTTGGTGACATCACCATTAAAATGTTTGAGCAAGAAGCTCCAAACACAGTTAAAAACTTTTTAGAGTATGCAAATGCTGATTTTTTCAACGGCACTATCTTTCATCGTGTAATCGATGGTTTTATGGTTCAAGGCGGTGGTTTTGTTCCAGGTATGGAACAAAAAGAAGTAAACGACCCAATTCAGAATGAAGCGAATAATGGCCTGTCTAATAAAGTAGGCACTTTAGCTATGGCACGTACACCTGATCCTCATTCAGCTACAGCACAGTTTTTCATTAACGTGAACAACAACGACTTTTTAAACCACAGCAGCGAAACATCGCAAGGTTGGGGTTATTGTGTTTTTGCTGAAGTAGTAGAAGGCATGGACGTAGTAAATAAGATTAAAGCAGTTGCAACAGGTAGTACTGGTTTTCACCAAGACGTACCTCTTGAAGATGTGATCATCGAAAGCGTTACTGTTAACTAGTAACGTTTACTCATATTATGTGAGTATATAAGCGGGTGTGTACTATTAGTATATGCCCGTTTTTTTAAAACTAGAATAGACTGACCTATGACTCGCCAAACTTACTTTATTGCAGATTTACACCTAAGTGAAAACCGCCCCGACATTAGCGCTGCATTTTTTGACTTTTTAAATACACATATATTAAATAAAGATGTAGATGCACTTTATATTTTGGGTGATTTTTTTGAAGTATGGGTTGGAGATGACTACATTACTGCACTGAGTGCCGATGTAGCAAAACATTTAAGCGCCGTTAATGATGGTGGCACACCTGTTTATTTTATTCATGGCAATCGTGATTTCATTATGCGCAAGCAATATGCCGACATGGCCGCAATGACATTACTCGATGAACAAACAGTCATTGATTTATATGGCACGCCTACCGTTATTTTACATGGCGACGAAATGTGCACTCAAGACACTGAATATCAAAACTTTCGTAAAAAGAGCCGTGGTTGGTGGTGGCCAAAATTGATGCTTGCAATGCCACTTTGGTATCGTAAAAAAATAGCGCGTAATGCCCGCGAAAAAAGTAAGTTAAGCCAAGTTGATAAACCTATCGAAATTTTAGACGTTGTCGATGAGGCTGTACTTGCCACCTTTGCCAAACATAACGTTACGAATATGATTCATGGTCATACTCATCGCCCTAATGTTCATACGTATAAAGTTAATGAACAAACACTTACTCGCACAGTGCTAGGTGACTGGTATACCCAAGGCTCTTATTTCGTGGTCACCCCCAAATCACAAGAGTTAATCAACACGCCTTTCGCATAATTTCGAATTCTGACTACTCTTGTTCAGTAAAGTTTAATAAAAGTGAGGGGCTAAATGATAAAGCTGATAATTTTCATCCTAGTGACTGTTATTCCAACAAAGGCATTATGCGAGCAAACATGGCAAATTGTTACTGAGAACTTTCCCCCATACTTTAGTAATGACTTACCTAAAAACGGCTGGCTCTATGAGATAACCCGCGCGGCCCTTATAACACAAGGTATTAATAGTGAAATAGAATTTACCACATGGGATCGCGCTTTAAAATTATTAGAAAAAAAGAGAAAAACAGCTATTTTAGGCGCTTTTTATTCTGCAAAGCGGAATGAGGTTTTTTATTATTCTCGTCCACTTGCACGTGCCCACACTGGAATTTTTAAACGAAAAGAAAGTACAATTAATTTTGATGGCACCACTCAATCATTAGTACCTTATAGTATTGGTAAAGAAGATAGCGCTTTTATAAGCCAAGAATTCACTAGAAACACCGAATTGGCAATCACGTCCACTAAAAGCCTCCCTACTAGCTTATACTTACTGCAACAAGGGCGTATTGATCTGGTCGCAGGCACTAAAGAGGTTGGCAAGTATTGGCTTGAGTACAGTACAGAAGTTAATTTAGATAAGAATAAAATTGAGTACTTGTTACCCGATCTTGCTACTCACAAGTTATATTTAGTTGTTTCTCAATCAAACTATAGAGCTAAAGAATATTTACAAAAGTTTAATAGGGGGATTGATGCAATAGTAGAAAATGGAAGTATTGCTGATATTATGAAAAAACATAATTTCAGCAATCAGAAAATAGCAGAATATATTAATTTTTTAAAAGAAAATTAGCTTTGCGCTATTGGAACACCGCTGTGAAATTTAAAATCAGTATCGGTTGTCGAAATTAACTCTTTTTCTTTTTCACCAAAAAAGTTTACGCGATCGGTAATATCAAAATCAGCAATTTCTTGCGCTAGAGTTAAATAATCTTGGTAATGACGCGCTTCTGAACGTAACAACGAAATATAAAAATCACCTAAACGTTTGTCAACATGCGGTGCAAGCTTTGCAAAACGCTCACACGAACGCGCCTCAATATAAGCGCCTACTATTAGCTTATCGACTAATGCATCGGGCTCGAACGTTTTAACATGACGGAGCATGCCTTTTGCGTAACGACATGGTGTAATACTTTGATACTCAACACCGTACTCGTCCATAATTTCGAGCACTTGATAAAAGTGATGCAGCTCTTCTTTTATCAGCAAAACCATTTTATCGATTAGACCTTGCCCGTATGGAGAACTCGATTTAGGAATTATTGATTTAGTGAGCTTATTTTTAGCAGCCAGATCGCGCCAATTCCCTTCTCGTTTGTAAATAAGCGTTTCAAATGGCTTTAGCCACTCGAGTAATGCATCACTACCCTCTTTATCTACCGCGTATTTACGTATTAAAAACATCGCACTTTGAGCTGCTTTTAATTCACAAATTAAGTGATCTATTAAAATGACTGATAAGTTTTCTTTTTTAATTGCTTGCTCCACCCATTGCTCTGGGGTGGTACACAATAAAAAGTTATTAATCGGCTCTAAAAGTTGGCTATGTGGCACGTTGACTGCTCATTACTAAATAAATTTGATAGACCGTTATTTTAACACGAAATTTTGCTTGGGATAAATCAAAGCCCTTATCTGCGTCTAAATGTTAATAACGAGTTAACTTGACTTTGCAAAATAAGTGAACCATAACTGTACATAGACTGTATAAAAATAAACCAACCAAAACAATAATACGTTCCTTTTATGGAGTAAGTACTATGATACTAAATCACCTCTGGGGCATTTATGCTCACCCACTTGAAGAATGGCAAACAATAGATAATCGCCATGAAAGTTTAACCTATAGTTTGTCGCATATTTTACTGATTGCTTTATTTCCTTCAATAATGGGCTACTACTCATCTGTTTATTTAGGATGGAGTATAGGTGCAGGCAATCCCGTATTTTTAACGCACGATAGTGCACTGCTAATTGCAGGTGCAATGTATTTTGCTTTAATAGCGGGTGTTTTTGCATTGGCGTATTTAGCCCATTGGATGGCGGTTACATTTGGCTCTAAACCTACATTTACACAAACACTTGAACTTGCAGCATATACTGCAACACCAGTGTTTATGTCGGCACTCGCCGCTTTTTGGCCTGTACTTTGGTTTGTAGTGTGTATTGGAATTATTGCACTGGCTTACTCGGTTTATTTACTCTACACCGGCGTACCAATACTTATGCATATCCCAGAAGAGCGTGGCTTTATTTACGCCAGCTCGGTAGTAACGTGTGGATTAATATTACTGGTTATTATTTTAGCTGTAACAGCTATGCTTTGGACAAATGGGATTGTTAGCCCAATGTTTACTTAATAAAGTTTACCTAATAGAGAGTCGTGTTTGATAGAAATGTTCCCTTTCTTTCCTTCGCAAAAAAGGAGCTAATTAGCTTAATGCCAGTCAGTTAACAGCTGACTGGCGTTTTTTATTGGGGTATTTACTGGGTTTTGGTTTCACACATCTCGGATACGCCCGCTCCTGTTTTATCGGTAATATGTGATGTTCAACTTGAGCTTGTAATTGCTCTATTAA
>NZ_BADY01000171.1:0-2162 GCF_000241185.1 Pseudoalteromonas sp. BSi20495 | reverse complement strand
CACCATGCGAGGTATAAAACCTCACCTACATTAATTTAAACACCACATTAAACGAAACCGTAGGTGCGATTTTACATCGCGCTTTGTTCTTGGTTTAAATAAAACACCATGCGAGGTATAAAACCTCAACTACAATAATGTAAACACCACATTAAACAAAACCGTAGGTGCGATTTTACATCGCGCTTTGTTCTTGGTTTAAATAAAATACAATGCGAGGTATAAAACCTCACCTACAACAATGTAAACACCACACTCAACAAAACCGTAGGTGCGATTTTACATCGCGCTTTTGGTTTTAATTTATTTTTCGAACCTAAATAAACGCATCCATATTTGGTAATTGTATTATTTGCTCACTTAGCTTATTTGCAACTTTATTAATTATTTTTATGCATAAATCAATGTGGGCTAATTCAGAAGTAAATAAGTTATTTTTGAGTTTAAATGTATATTTATCGTCCACAAGTTAACTTTACCTTATTTATAAATAATAGAATCGAATCTAAAACATAAATTACTTAAGCTAAGTTAATGACACTTTGAGATTGATAGCTCATCTAAGCAACTGCAGAAGCCCAGCTTGCTATTAGGGCGTGTGACCTTTCGTGATTGATTTTGCAGCAGACTGTTTGGTATTCAGGCAAGGGAGAGTCTATGTGATGTGGTTATTCCCCATAAATAGGCGATAACGCAGCATAAATACCAAACATGCACTGCCTTTTGGTTTTTTTAGGGACGATTAACTCTTTGTTGCTCGGCTTTTACTTATTCTTACATGGATCTAAGCCAGTAGGGTAAAGTAGGAGCAGTCACCAAGCCCACTAGGTTACAAACCTCGCGCCGCGATTAAATAGCCCCTAGATTGAACAAATTTCAACCCACAAAGGTCAACACGCCCTAAATAAAACAAATATCAATTTTAATGTTCACTAGAAAACTGATAGGTTATTATTACAGTTTTTATCAATGGTTAGTTTTTCGTGGCAAATGAAGTTATACAGAAAATAATTAAGTACTTGCAGCAAAACACCGACATTGACGTGGTTTGGTTATATGGCTCCCACGCAAAAGGGACAGCCCAACCCCATAGTGACATTGACTTAGCCGTAGCATTTAAAAACTTTGATCTGGAGTTCTTTGATAAGCGCCTTAGACCAAAAGAGCTTGAGCTTGAAATAAGTAATGCACTCAACCTCAATGAGCAACTTGTTTCTATTATAGATATAAATATTATTCCAAGTTATTTAGCTTTCAACGTTATTGAATATGGAAAAATAATTATAAGCAATAATAGTGTTAGAGCGATGAAAGAGCAGCAGCGTATATATAGCCAGTTCGAATTTGAAACCATAGCGAGTAAACATGACTGATACCGGAATTACACTTTATTTAAGTGAAGTAACACGCCATATTGACGAATATATGCAAGAACTCGACGAACTCAGTCAAATCGATTCACTTAATAGCAGAGATTACCGAGCTGCAGAGCGATTACTACAGTTAATGACCGAGGTGTGTATTGGTTTATCAAAGCATTGGCTTAAGCAGCACAAAAGTAGTACCAGTAGCAACGCCTATCAAACATTTAGCGAACTTACTAATTTAGGCTTTTTGAGTGAGGTAGAACTACTGTCATGGCGTAAAATTATAGGCTTACGAAATGCTCTTGTTCACGATTACTTAAATATTGATCAAAGTATCGTTAAAACAATCATTAAAAAGCAACACTACATAACTATGCACGCATTTAGTATTAAAGCGATTACAGAGCTAAACAAAGATTCATAGATAAAACCTCACCTACATTAATTTAAACACCACACTCAACAAAAACGTAGGTGCAATTTTACATCGCGCTTTGGCTTATATAACCTTAACGCTCACCTAACACCTGTAGACGCAAAGCTTGCTCGCGTGAAAAGCGCAGCTTTTAATTTGTAGATGGGTTAATTCGCTGCAACCTTGTACACGCCTAAACACAATGCGAGGTATAAAACCTCACCTACAACAATACAAACACCGCGCTCAACAAAGCGTAGGTGCGATTTTACATCGCGCTTTGGTTTTAAACAAAGCTCACTCAAACACCTGTAGGCGCTCAGCTTGCTTGCGTGAAAAGCGCAGCTTTTAATTTGTAGATGGGTTAATTCGCCACAACC
>NZ_BADY01000172.1:0-105 GCF_000241185.1 Pseudoalteromonas sp. BSi20495 | reverse complement strand
CCTACAGGTTGGGCGTATGTTGTTGGGTTTGATGTTTATTGTAGGTGAGGTTTTATACCTCGCTTTTTATAAAGTTAAATTACATGAGCGCGAAATAAATTCGCA
>NZ_BADY01000173.1:0-36894 GCF_000241185.1 Pseudoalteromonas sp. BSi20495 | reverse complement strand
CTTGTTATTTCCTCAGTAACAAGTTTATGTTTGAAAAACACTCAAAACACTCAAAACACTCAAAACACTCAAAACACTCAAATAGTTAACTTTTTTCCTATGCACCGTTTTTGATATTGATTTGTATTACCATTTGCTTTAATTTGTTTTAATACTATAAAAATTATGGCTTTCTATGTCTGCACCACAGGCCTATCAACGCAACAAATTTGATTTTGATATTTTAGTTGTTGAAGACGATACATTACTTAATGATCAAATTACTGAATTACTAGCTAACCAAGGGTACTCTGTTACACAGTGTTTTGATGGTAATCATGCACTTGATTTAGCAGTTGCTCAGCGCTTTAGCCTTATTTTATTAGATGTTATGTTGCCGGAAAAAGACGGCTTGGCAGTGCTCAATATTTTACGTAGTTGTAATAGCACCCCTGTTATAATTGTATCGGCAAAACATGCTGAAGAAGAGCGCATTCTAGGTCTATCAGCCGGTGCGGATGATTATTTAGCGAAACCCTTTAATAGCCAAGAATTATTATTACGCGTAGATTCAGTACTAAGACGTGTTTTTAAACAAGACACTAATACTCCTTATATTGCTAATATCGATGGACTTGAGATAGATAGCTTACATCAACAGGTTTTTCTACATTGTGAGCTATTAACTTTTACGCCTATTGAGTTTGGCTTACTGCAAATTTTAATGAAAAACCAAGCACAAATACTGTTAAAACCTTTCTTATATCAAGTGGTGCTAAACAAACGTTTTAGCCAGTACGATCGTAGTTTAGATATGCATATGAGTCGTATTCGAAAAAAGTTAAATAATGCTGGCTGGGATGGCAGTCGTTTACACACAGTGCATGGCCAAGGATACTGTATTAAATGACACGACGTCTATTTTGGAAGCTGTGCTTAATTATTGGTACCGGTGTTGTTGCGATGTTCTATTTAATTAATGTCGCGGTTAATCACTTTGAAAATGATATGAGTATGTTAAGTGATTCAAGCCGAACAGAATTAACTGATTGGCAAACAAAGGCTGAGATTATATTTGATCAAGGCGATATGAGCGAGCTTGAGCGTTGGGTCGATAACTTGCAGCAACAAGAAAATATTTGGGCTGTAATTGCCAAAGCGAATGTGGTTGAGTTAGCTGGTAATCGCTCTCATCGTTATGAGTATACCGGGTATAATTTAGGGCGTAGCATTAATTGGAAAATCCATCTGTACTTCGACCGTGCACCGGCTATGCAGTTACCTTTTAAAGATGGTACAACTAGCCTTGTTGTGCAGTTGCCGCAAAGAATGCGTCCGGGGTCGCTTTGGAATTTAACACGCTTGTCGTTACAAGTTTTATTACCAATGTCTATATTGGTATGTTTATCTATTGTGTTATATCGTCATATCATGCATCCAATTAAAGAACTCGACTTAGCAAGTAGGGCATTTAGTAAAGGAGACTTTAGCGTCAGGGTTCGGGAGCAGTTGGGCTCACGTAACGACGAACTGTCTCAATTAGCTGAAACATTTGATTTAATGGCTGAGCGGATCAGTGAGCAAATTATGCACCAACGTGTATTATTAACGGATCTCTCCCACGAGTTGAGAACACCTTTAACACGCTTAGATATCGCAACGGATAACTTACTCTCTCACAGGGAGGAGGGCGTAGAGGACACACAAATTAAATTAGAACGTATTCATAAAGAGTCACAGCACATTCGTAAGTTAGTGGATGACACGCTAACTTTGTCTTGGTTAGATAATGAATCACCTCAGTTACGTATTGAACCTTTGGACTTAGTCGATTTACTCGAAATCCTCATTGAAGATGGACGTTTTGAGTACCCAGATAAACTGATTTCTGCTGACTTACCTAATCAAGCTCATATTGAAAACAGTAATCATAGGGCATTAGGTCAAGCACTTGAGAATATACTTAGAAATGCACTACGTTACACACCCATTAATAAACAAGTGCGCGTTAGTCTCATTGATCATGAATATGAATATCAAATTATTATTTCAGATCAAGGCCCTGGAGTGCCTAAAGAGCATTTAAATACTATTTTTAGGCCTTTCTTTCGGATTGATTCAGCCCGTTCGTGCAACAGTGATAGTTTTGGTTTAGGGCTTGCTTTAGCACAGCGACAATTAAACGCGATCGCAGCAACAGTATTTGCTACAAATAGCATTGCCGGTGGCTTAATCATGACGGTAACAGTACCTAAAGGTGTATAAAATTATATTTATTATTGTTAATACATCCAATTAATGAATAATTAAATCAGCATCTTAATTAATCCTATAGCTTAAGTAGGTTTCATTTCTGTGTTTTATTCACGCTAAATGTAACAAATGTAAAGTTGCTATGCTTTTACTTAAAAGAAAATGATAATCCTTCTTATTTACCATTGAGAAGGAACGTTCCCCTTGAAAAAGTTAGCCTTAGTGAGTGCCATTTGTACATCATTCAGTTCACCTATATCCGCGCAAGAACTTGCTAAAAGTAAAGCATCTGTTGAAAAAATATCTGTAGTTGGCTCTGCAACTAATTTGAGTATTACAGCTGAAGAAATAGAACAATATCAAGCAAGTGATCTGGCTGATATTTTTCGACATTCACCTTCTGTTAGCGTGGGTGGCTCGGTAGGCGTTGCGCAAAAGATCTATATTCGTGGTGTTGAAGATTCTTTATTAAATATAACGGTTGATGGTGCACAACAAACATCAACGTTATTTCATCATATTGGCCGTGTAACAATAGATCCAGACCTACTGCAACAAATAGATGTACAAGCGGGGGCCGGTGAAGCAACAAGTGGTCCTGGTGCGATTGGTGGCTCTATACGCTTTAAAACTAAAGACGCACAAGACCTACTTAACCAAGGTGAACAATTTGGTGGGCGTGTTAAAGCAAGTTATTTTTCAAATGACGGCACGCGTTTCAGTACCAGTGTATACGGTAAATTAAGTGATACATGGGGGTTATTAGGATATTTCAGTACTGTGGATCGCGATAACATGGAAGATGGTGATGGCGATACTATTTATGGTACAGCTGCTGATCAAGATATGATGTTTATTAAAGTCAGTGGTGAGTTAGCAGATAATCATCATTTATCGTTAAGTATTGAAAAACGCGACGAAGAAGGGGATTTTTCGGCACGTCCTAACTGGGCGGTGCAAGAAGGTGATGCTTTGTACCCAAGCGAAGCAAAACGAGATACTTACGTTGCTAATTATATATTTTCTCACAATAACTTATTGTATTTAGAGGCGACAGCATACAAAACCGAATCATCTTTTAATGGTGGTCGTTTTGCTTGGCTTGCTGACATTGATACATATGGCTTAGATATTCGTAATACAAGTATTATTGATGAACATAAATTTATTTATGGTGTTGATTATAGAAACGATGAGGTGTCGAGCGGATCTGCAGCAGGTACAAAAGAAAATGCAGAACAAGGCAGTGTACTTGGGATTTATGCGCAAGGTTATAGTGATATTACCCCACAACTTTTACTGAGCTATGGGGTGCGTTTTGATAGTTATAAGTTTAAACAAGACATCTTATTAGATGAATATTATGGCACTGCAATTACAGAAAGTGCATCGAGTTTAGACGATAGTGAAGTAAGTTTTAATATAGGTTTAGCATACGACATAAATGATGCTTGGACAGTAGGGCTTGGGTATGCTGAAGCTGCGCGTGGAAAACAAATAGGCGATGGCTTTACCATCGATGGATATTTATATGATGGCTCAGATATTCCCGTGGCGGATGAAAGTTTAGTACCTGAGACGGTCGCCAATATTGAGGCATCCATAACGTACACAAGTGAAAATTTATCCGCTAAGGCCAGTATTTACAATTCTTCTTTAGATGATGTGATATTTGAAGGATATGAAGGAGACTCGGTTTATAACAATATAGGCACGTTAGATACTAAAGGGTTTGAGTTTGACCTAGCATATCGCTTAAATTCATTTGATTTCTTCATTGGATTTTCAGCTACTGATACAGAGCTTGACCCTCGTAATGGTCTATATACTGTAAGCTATGATGCAATTGATATTAATGGTTATGAGTTTGTCGGTTTAGGTAATAGCAGAGGTAATACATGGGTTGCCGGCGTTGATTACGATGTTAACACCGATGCAAAGGTTGGTTTTAGTGTAACTAAAGTCGATTCGCTTGATATTGATACTCTTCATCAAGCCGTTGATCTTGGTTGGACCGATTCTTTATATACCCTAAATAAACCAAGCTATACCACTTTTGATCTATATGGACAGTGGAATGTGACGAATTCATTATTATTGAATGTTGCTGTTACTAATTTATTTAATGAGTTATATATCGATCATTCAAGTGTGGGTGATTACAGTGAAGTATTTGGTACTGTTGTTGGTCCATACGAATCTGGGCGCGATATTCGCTTATCGATTTCCTACCAGTTTTAAGAATAAGTAACTTATTTTATGTTCTTAAAACTATTTAAAAAGTGGGTCTTTTGGGCCCACTTAATTATAGGTCTAATCGCCGGTTTATTTATTTTTAGCATGTCGTTCACGGGTTTTCTATTAACCTATGAACGACAGATTGTTGAGCTAGATGAAATGCGATTTACTGTAAATAACACCTATGTTCAACAGCGACTATCGGCTGATGATGTTGTGGATATTTTGCGAAAATCGCATCCGAGTCAATCACATATTTATATTCGTTGGGTTAATCGAGAAGGGGCTGCCATTCCTGCCTGGGCTGGAAAGCATAGCTACTTATTACACCCTTATACAGGAGACGTGCTTCGTGAAGGAGAGGGGTTGGCGGCTGACTTTTTTCACGTTGTAACTGATATACATCGTTATTTGTTACTGCATGGCGCTTCGCAGGTGATTGGTAAAAATATAAATGGCTACGCTAATCTATTTTTTATCTTTTTATTACTATCGGGTGCTTACCTGTGGTTCCCAAAGCGATTTAACCGCTCTGCGTTAAAAGGATACTTATTACTAGCAAAGAGTTACAAATCATCACATCATCGAAATAGGCAGTGGCATTTAGTTTTTGGGATTTGGTGTTTACCGGTTTTACTCGTTTTGTCATTAACGGCTACTTTGTTTCATTTTGACTGGGCGAATAAAGCGTTATATGGCGCGTTTGGGCAAAACGTACCCGAGCGAGAAAAGCATCTACCAGTATTCGATTTATCGGCAGATGAAGTACTGTACGATACTTTATTTCAACAAGCTAAAGTACATGCAATTAACAATGGTGCCGCTGATTGGTATTCAATGTGGTTAGAATTAGGTGACAAAAAACACGAAGCACGTTTTTATATTGATACCAGTATAGGGAATCGTCAAGAATATGCGTATTCATTATTTTTAGATACTCGCACGGGGGATGTAACTAAAACGCTAAAAAAATCGGATTGGACGCGAGGTGATCAAGCATGGGGAACATCTCGATTTTTACATACCGGTGAATACTTTGGTTTTTTAGGGCAAACATTAGCTGGTTTGGCATCATTGCTCGCATGTTTTTTAGTGTATACAGGTATAGTTTTAGCATGGAAGCGATTGATAACTAAGCGCTAATTTACACTTCTCGTCGAGTATTTGATTGCTTGAGATGTGCGATTTGATATATAAGAATTTATTTTACACAAAAAAGCCAGCGCATTAGGCGCTGGCTTTTAGTATTCAAATGCTTACTTAGTTAAGCCGCATCAGCTTCTTTTTTAACGCTATTTCGTGCTGCTTTGCCTGCAAGCAAATCAGCAGGATCAAAGTCATCAACGTTAATAACATCTAAACGAGATTGCTCAACAGCAGCTAGTTTATCAGCCTCTGCTTGGCTTAATATGCCTGCTTCAAGCCCCATTTGCGCTACCTTATCAAGCTGGAAGAATGGCAGTTTAAGGCCTTTCTCTTTACATACTCTTTCAAATAATGGCTCAACGTCTAGGATGTCTTTAAGCGTTTGCTCTTGACGACCCACAAGGTTTAGCGGCTCATTTTTTAAGTATACGTAGCTTGCTAAACGGTTACGCGTTTCACTAGGTACTTGTAGTAGTTGCGCAAGTTTATGCTCAAGTTGGTCAGTTGGTTTACGAACCGGGCGACCAAACGGGAATAACAATACTTTTAAAACACCACGCAGTGGAGCCGAAGGCATGTTATTAATTAAATCAGCAAGTGCACGTTGGCAATGGTAAAGATGATCTTGGCAACTCCATTTTACTAGAGCAAAATCTTCTTTTTTACGGCCTTCGTCGTTGTAACGCTTAAGCGTTGCAGATACTAAGTATAGGTAACTAAGTAAATCACCTAAACGAGCTGAAATACGTTCTTTACGTTTAAGTGAGCCACCAAATACTGCCATGCTAATGTCAGACATAAGTGCAAGTGATGCACTAAAGCGCGACGCTATACGGTAAAATTCAGCTGTTTCGTCGTTGTACGGCACACTTGTAAAACGAGCGCCGGTAAGTGCAAGCCATTTAGTACGTACGAGGTTCGACATAGTAAAACCAATGTGACCCATTAGCGCTTTATCAAATACGTTAAGCGCTTCTTCGCGGTCTTCAATTTCGCACGCACCTAGTTCGGTAAGTACAAATGGATGACAGCGAATTGCACCTTGACCGTAAATAATCATATTACGGGTCAAGATATTTGCACCTTCAACGGTAATGGCAATAGGTGCACCTTGATAGCCACGACCTAAATAGTTATTTGGCCCAAGCATGATGCCCTTACCGCCAAGTACATCCATTGCATGAATAGTTGCATCACGCATTTGCTCTGTCAGGTGGTATTTAATAATGGCAGAAACAACTGATGGCTTTTCGCCCAAATCAACCGCACCTGTAGACATACTAACCGCAGCATCAGAGCTGTAAGCGTAACCAGCAAGTTTTGCTAGTGACTCTTCAACACCTTCCATTTTACCAATAGGTAAGCGGAACTGGCGACGAATGCGGCTATACGCACCCGTTGCAACGGCAATCATTTTAATGCCGCCAGCAGAATTTGACGGCAATGTAATTGCACGACCAACCGATAAACACTCAACCAGCATGCGCCAGCCTTGACCAGCCATATCTGGACCACCAATAATATAATCAAGTGGTACGAAAATGTCTTTACCGCGAGTAGGACCATTTTGAAATGGTACGTTTAGCGGGAAATGTCGACGACCAATTTCAACTCCAGGAGTGTCCGTTGGAATAAGTGCACAGGTGATGCCTGGCTCTTTATTGTCACCAATTAGCCCATCTGGATCTTGTAACTTAAACGCAAGACCAAGTACGGTAGCAACTGGGGCAAGTGTAATGTAACGCTTATTCCACGTTAAACTAACACCCACAACCTCTTCACCATTCCATAGCCCTTTACATACCACACCGTAGTCTGGAATTGAGCTTGCATCAGAGCCCGCTTCTGGCGAAGTTAACGCAAAACATGGAATTTCTTGACCGCTCGCTAAGCGCGGTAAGTAATGATCTTTTTGCTCTTTTGTACCATAGTGTTGTAATAATTCACCAGGGCCTAAAGAATTCGGTACACCCACAATTGACGAAAGTAATGTTGATTTACTTGTTAGTTTTTGAAGTACACAAGACTGTGCAAATGCAGAAAACTCTAAACCGCCGTATTCTTTTTTGATGATCATGGCAAAGAATTTATTATCTTTTAGATATTGCCATACATCTTGAGGAAGGTCGGTTAGTTCGTGCGTTGCTTCCCAATCGTCCAACATGCCACATACTACTTCAACAGGGCCATCAACAAAGGCTTGCTCTTCAATAGTAAGTTTAGGAACTGGGTATTGGTGAAGTTTTTTCCAATCTGGGTTACCGCAAAATAAGTCAGCTTCCCACCAAGTTGTACCGGCATCAATAGCTGATTTTTCAGTATCAGACATGCTTGGCGTTACTTTTTTGAACACAGCAAAAATAGGCTTGATGATATATTGCTGACGAAGGCCAGTAACAGAAAGAGGAACCGCGATGATCAAAAAGATCAACCAGCTAATTAAACCAAAAGCACCGGCGAAGGTACCTATAAGTAGGGTTGCGGCAGAAACACCAAGTGCTGTGTTCCAACTCGCTCTGTGGTAAATCGCTGTGCAAAGCAGCACGATTAAACCGAGTGTAAATATGAGTGTCATTTTTATTCCTTAATAGAGGTCAGACCACCTCACTTAGAGTAGCGCTAGTCACAGTAATTTTCAAGTACATAACGATGTTAAATTGTAGTAGAAAGTAACTTAAATACGATATTTAATTACCCGACAGAGGAACACTCAATAACTATCGTATAGTCAAAGCATTAGCCGTAAGTAGTGTTAACGTAAAAATAAATAAATCTAATAGCAAAATGACACTTTTTAAGTAAGTATAGCCGTTATAGCGGGCTGCAAATTAGTGTACGCTTAATACACAAATATAACGCTATTTATTTTAATGTATGGTTTTTAAGGGTTATTTTATTAATGTGTGAATTACTTGGCATGTCAGCCAATGTGCCTACTGATATCTGTTTTAGTTTTTCAGGTCTTTTAGAACGTGGCGGAAACACGGGACCACATAAAGATGGTTGGGGTATTACGTTTTACGAAGGTAAAGGCTGCAGAACCTTTAAAGATCCGCAGCCGAGTTATCAATCTGAAATTGCAAAGCTCGTTAAAGCATACCCCATTAAAAGTGTCTCGGTTATTAGCCATATACGCCAAGGTAACCGCGGGAGAGTGTGCCTTGAAAATACTCATCCTTTTACGCGAGAGTTATGGGGGCGTGAAATTACTTACGCTCATAACGGGCAGCTATCTAATTATCATGATTTAAAACCGCAGTACTATCGCCCAGTGGGTAACACCGATAGCGAACTCGCTTTTTGTTGGTTGCTTGATAAAATTCGCGAAAAATACCCGAAGCGTCCAAGTAATATGGCGTCGGTTTTTAGATACGCGGCTAAGCTTTCGCAAACTCTGCGTGAAAAAGGGGTGTTTAATATGTTATTGACCGACGGGGTGTTTGTTTTAGCGTATTGCACTAATAACTTACATTACATAACGCGCCGTGCGCCATTTGGTAAAGCAACATTGATTGATGCCGACATGGTGGTTGATTTTCAACAAGAGACCACACCAAACGATGTAGTAACAGTTATAGCTACAAGGCCTTTGACGAATGATGAGCGCTGGCAAAAAATGGAGCCGGGGGAATTTGCATTATTTAAAATGGGTGAGCTAATTTAGCCCACCTATTTTAAATATTAGCTTAACTTTGGTTTAATTAAATTTAGTTAGCTTCTTGAGGTTGTTGTGCTGTTGCAGGCGCAACAGCTGTAGGCGCAGTAACAGTAAATGAATTCATTTGAACTTCAAACTGCTCCATACCTTTTTCGCCTTTCCACATACGTACCAGCATGTAATCCATTTCTGGCGCAAACCATGCAATTGCTTGGCGTTTATCGTTATCGTATAAACGTTTAACTTTAATGGCTTCTACATTACCGATAGGTAGTGAGATCATCTCTTTTTCAACAACTTCAAAGTTGTAGTCGCGGCGGTTACCTTTTTTGTCTATAAGCGGGAATGAAAAGCTCGTTTCGCCTTTTTTCAACCCTTCGCGCACTTGCACTTGGTATGAAATAGCATCCTGAAATTCATCAGTCCATTCGCACTTAAGTGGGTATTCGCTAGCGCTGCTAGTCACTACTTTGTTTGTTGTATCAAAATCAATTTTATAATCTTTATCTGGGCCTGTCCCTGTACGAATCATGTTGTAATGATGCGGGGTAACCTTGCCATCTTTAAAGGTAAACTTTGATGTTTCTTCACGAGAGTCAGAGAAAATCATCCACTCAATATTGCTGTGGTATGTAAGTTCATAAGTATCGTCGCCCGTTTTTTTGAGCTCACGAACAGCCTCACCATGATTTTTACCTTTGCGTAAAATATCGTAATTAGCTTGATACTGGGTCAATTCGCCTGCAATTAGGCTAGTTGGAAGTAAAGCGCCCGCACATAACAACAGGGCACTTATTTTTTATTGTGGGTAGTGCGCGCCGTGTGCAGGAAGTTGTTTTTTGTCAAGAACTGCATAATCTGCTTCCATAGTAAGTCTGTGTTCACTGAACCACTTGACCACCAAAGGATAAATTACATGCTCTTGCTCATGCACGCGTTTTGCTAATGTTTCTGCTGTATCATCCTTGAGTACAGGTATTTGCGCCTGAAGAATAACGGGACCGCCGTCTAACTCTTCAGTAACAAAGTGAACACTTACGCCATGAACATTATCTTTTGCATCAATTGCTCTTTGGTGGGTATTCAGCCCCTGATACTTAGGCAACAAAGATGGATGAATGTTCAACATTTTTCCAACATATTTTTGCACTAAGCTAGGAGTAAGAATACGCATAAATCCAGCTAATACAACTAGATTTGGCATCAAAGAGTCGATAACGTTCATTAATTGCGCATCGTACGCTTCGCGCGAGTCAAAATCTTTATGACTGAGCACTTTTGTAGCAATACCTGCTTGTTTTGCACGCTCTAGGCCATAAGCGTCTGCTTTATTACTAATAACAGCCGCTATATGCCCGTTTATCTCGCCACGTTCGCAGGCATCTATGATGGCTTGTAAATTAGAGCCACTACCTGAGATTAAAACTACCAGACGAGTCGGTGCCATTACTTAGCACCACCTACAATTTCAACTTGCTCTTCGCCAGCTGCTGCATCTTGAATTTCACCAAGGTGCCATGCATTTTCGCCCAAGTCTTTTAGCATTGTTAAGCTTTGCTCAAGTTTGTCTGCAGGGACTACTAAAACCATGCCTACACCACAGTTAAATGTACGGTACATTTCGTGTGTAGTAATGTTGCCGTTTTCTTGTAACCAATTAAAAATTGGTGGCCACTGCCAGCTATCACCTTTAACTACAGCTTTTGCTGAAGTGGGTAATACGCGTGGAATGTTTTCCCAAAAACCGCCGCCAGTAATATGCGAAAGCGCATGTACGTCAACGTTTTTGAATAACTCAAGTAAAGGTTTTACGTAAATACGCGTAGGCTCAAGTAGAGTTTCGCCTAATGTTTTACCTTCAAAGTCAGCGCTGGTATCAGCTTTTGACACTTCAAGTACTTTACGAATTAAAGAGAAGCCGTTTGAATGAGGACCGCTTGAAGCAAGTGCAATAAGCTGATCGCCTGCTGCTACTTTTGTGCCATCAATAATTTTTGATTTTTCTACAACGCCTGTACAAAAGCCTGCCATGTCGTAGTCTTCACCATCATACATACCTGGCATTTCAGCTGTTTCGCCACCAATTAGGGCACAACCTGAAATTTCACAACCTTTGCCAATGCCTGTCACTACGTCAGCTGCTGTGTCTACATCTAGTTTACCCGTTGCATAGTAATCTAGAAAAAACAGGGGTTCAGCACCTTGAACAATTAAGTCGTTTACACACATTGCAACTAAATCAATACCAACCGTATCGTGTTTTTTTAAGTCGATTGCTAAACGTAGTTTAGTACCAACGCCATCTGTGCCTGCAACTAATACTGGTTGCTTGTAACCTTCAGGAATTTCACAAAGTGCGCCAAAACCACCAATTCCGCCCATTACTTCAGGACGACGAGTTTTTTTAACTACGCCTTTAATACGCTCAACAAGTGCATTACCAGCGTCGATATCTACGCCCGCGTCTTTATAGCTTAGAGACTGTTTTTGTTCGCTCACAGGTTTTCCTCAAAATAGTTGTTTTGGGTTGCTTAGAAACGCGCGTATTTTACAACAATTGCAAGGTCGCGGCTAGCGCAAATGTAATTTTGAAATAATAAACAAGGACACTTGTCCGCTGCTTGTTGTTTAAATAAACAAAAAAACGCCCCCAGGCGTTTTTTAGTATTTAAGGCGTTAAATTAACCGCTATGCTTTTGCAGTTAATATTGCTCTAAGCGGAGCAGGGTAGCCTTCAATTGTTTTACTTGTGTCGTTTGGATCTAAAAAGTCGATTAACGATTCGTTTTCCATCCAATTGGTTTTGCGTTGTTCTTCAAGCGTGGTAATAGCGCAATCTTTTATTTGCACATCTTTAAAGCCAACGCGTTCCATCCACAGTTTTAATGCTGCAGTACTTGGAATAAACCAAACGTTGCGCATTTTAGCGTAGCGATCAGTTGGGACTAATACTGTGTTTTCGTCACCTTCAATTACTAGGGTTTCAAGTACAAGTTCGCCGCCTGGGCGTAGCTGCGCTTTTAATTGCGCTAAAAAGTCGATAGGTGAGCGACGATGATAAAGTACGCCCATCGAAAAAACCGTATCAAACGCTTTAAGCTCGGGTAATGCTTCAACACCTAGTGGCAGTAAATGTACGTTTTCATCTGGGTTGTAGTGTTTAATTGCCTGAAACTGACATAAAAATAAATCAGATGGATCAATACCCACGACAAACTCTGCGCCTTCACCGCGCATACGCCATAAATGATAACCTGAGCCACAACCAATATCTAAAACAGTGCGGCCTTTTAATGGCTCAATATGAGGCAGGAGTCTGTCCCACTTCCAATCACTGCGCCACTCTGTATCTATTTCAATACCGTGCACATTAAACGGGCCTTTGCGCCATGGCATCATGCGTTTTAATAAATGCATGGCTTGCTTTTGCTCGCCATCACTCATCTCCCCTGGTGCGCCAATTTCTACCTTAGTAGAAATATCAACATGACTTGTTGAAACCTCAGGCAAGTTTTTAAGTACTTTTTGCCATTTAGGTAAATCACCGTGGCTAGCCTCGTTTTGCCAATGTTTTAATTGTGCAGGCAGTGTTTCTAGCCAGTGACTAAGTGGGCTTTGTGCAATAGATGCGTAAAATTGGTTAAACCATTGAGACATGGATGACTCTCTTTATTTAATTGCTACCATTGAGCAAAAATTAAAACATTGATACCACACTTGAGTTTGGCTAAAACCAATATCTTGTAAGCGAGTAAAGTGAGCGCTTAGTGTATCTGGGCGCATAACGTTTTCGATGGCGGTACGCTTTTGGCTTATTTCAAGCTCAGAGTAGCCATTGTGACGTTTAAAGTCGTGGTGTAAATCAATCAATAAATTGTCGCATTGCTCATTTTCAGCTTTAATTTTTTCGCTTAGCAGCAATACACCACCAGGTTTTAAATTAGCATATATTTTTTCAAGCACAGCTTGGCGCTGCGCGTGTGGAATAAACTGCAACGTAAAATTCATTGCTACTACCGAGGCGTTTTGAATTTCAAGCTCGTTAATATCGCCTAAAGTAACAGTAACAGGCACATCTGATTTAAAACCTTGTAAATGTACCTTACAACGTTCAACCATTGCTTGAGAGTTATCTACCGCTATTATATGGCAGTTATCGGTACGAATATTACGGCGCATACTAAGTGTTACGGCGCCCAGTGAGCAGCCTAAATCATAAAGATTTGAGTTACTTTGCGCGTATTCACCGGCGAGTTTACCCATTGTACTGACAATAGTTGCGTAGCCCGGTACTGAGCGTTGAATCATATCGGGAAATACTTCGACTACATTTTGGTCAAAGCTAAAATCTTTTACTTGTTGCTCAGAGGCATAAATACTGTCTTTTATGGTCACGAAAGCAGTCTCTTTTAAAATAATAGTGCTATTTTAACATTTTATACTGGATAGTCAGTGATAAATTCAGTAGCTTGACTAGAATTATGAATAATAAGCACAAAAAGAGATTATTAAATGAGTAAAAGTAAGGTGATTAGTACCGACGATATTTTAGCTACCCTGTGTCATTCTGTAACAGGCGTACTTACCTCAGCCAGCGGCAACAGCATTAGCTATTCTGCAATGGTACAAAAAATAACGCGAACATGTATGCGCCCAGATATTGGTTGCTTTGTTTTGTTTGATGGTGGCTTTACCGGATTGGTAATTACTAACTTCACCTCGCAAGCAGCAATGGAAATTTATGGCGATTATATGCGTAATATGGGGATGCCAGAAGAAGAAATAGCGCATAGCCATTTATCAGACGATGTGTCTAACGTATTAGGTGAGTTAATGAACCAAATTGTTGGCGACTTTACATCTAAAGTACGCGAACAATTACACACTTCTATTACGCAAAATCAGCCAAAAATGATGGCAATTAACAAACAAGTGCAAATATCGGTAGATACCACGATGGATCGCCCACAAGCACGTCGCGTAACATTTACTACCAGTAAGCAAAATATCTTTTACCTAGAACTTGCTATGGATAAAACTGAGTTTATTAAACTGCATGATTTTGACATTGTAGAAGCTATAGACCCTGATGACATTATCGAAAATGAAGCCAAACAACAAGCTGAAAAATCTAAAGCAGCTGCGTCTTCTGGACAAGATGACGACGATGACGACTTCATGGCAGGCTTAGGGCTTTAAGTTTATTTATGTAGGTTGGGTTGAGTGAAACGAAACCCAACGACTACTGCTCTATCAATTTTTGCCACCGAAGCTTAGTTAATTAACCAAAAACGCGTATTTGATATCGTCGTTTTTTGTTTTAGATAATAATTAATATTATAAGGCAACAAACAGTTTATTTATGAGTTACTTGGTGTGAATTTTGCTTGTAGTTATGACTGTGAACAGATTAATTCATCAAAAGGGGAAATAGATGCAACTTACTCATAATTTAATGGACCTATACTTTAATTATAACGGCAGAGTTGGTGATGTGAAGGGCGCTCAAGAGGGCATTGAGGAATTTGAGCAAATAGCTAAAACGGCTTCAACTGAGGAGGAAAAACTTCGTTATGAGCAAGCTGCAGAGAAGTTAAAAACCGAAATACTCCCAAAAATGCAAAAAGAGATGGAGCAACTAGCTAAGGAGCTAGGGTTAGACTCTAGCGATATTGGTAAAGTAGCGAAAGCAGATTCGAAAGAATCAGCTACTTTAGCTATACGTCAGCAGCCCCATGGGCAGCTGCTATTACTAAATTCGTATGAGGTAGGCAATTATTACCACAATAAAATTTAGATGCATGCTGATTTTATATTGGAAAATACTCTAGCGGCAATTCATTACCGGATAAATAGTAACTAGGCTTTATCTTGATTAAAAGCTCAACAAGTATCTGGAAATTCGAAAGATAAACATGGCTTTGTGATCATCATTAAATTGACCGCCTAATAAGGATTCTCTCCCATCGCTACAATCACACAAAAAATTCTTAAATCTAACTCTAGCTGGTGGTAACTCGGCTCCATGTGGCAGCAAAGTTGGTAAAAGCCTTTGTTATGGTCTTTTTCTTTAAAGTGGGCGAGCTCATGTACCACTAACGCTTTTAATAATGGCTCGGGGGCGCGCAGCAAGTCGCTATTTATGGCTAAATCGTGCTTTCGGGTTTTGCCTTGCATTCGATACGTATGTGTACCCAGTGCGTTGGTGACCATATCGCCTTGCTTTTTAAATGCTGCGCGCCCAAACGGTGGTGCATTTTTTAAATACTGTTTTTTAAGCTCGGTTGCATAGCTATAAAGTAGTTTATCGCTGGTAATAGTGTGTGCTTGCGGATACTTTTTAAGTAAGTAGTCACATACCTTTTTGTTATTTATAAGGCTTAATACTTGCTCAACAATGTTAGCTGGGTAGCCGGTAAAGTAACGTGCGTATTCACTCATTATTGTTTCTCTGTCGTTTTACTTTTAAAAAAGTGCTTGCTGGTGGGCTTCTTTTTCGCCAGTAAATGGGTTTAATGCTTTGTGATCATAACCAAGGTCTTTGCAAAACTGCCTTGCTAATAATGGCGCTTCTCGGTTATCTGCCGTATGAAAAAACACATAGGGCGTTTTTCCTTCATCAAGCCATTGTTTTACTTTACTTAGCCACGGTTTATAAAAGGGTTTATAGTCGTTTTGTAAATCGGCTATTACGAAGCGCGCCATAGGCTCTGAGCCAGTAGCTATTGCATGTACCGGTAAGTGGGGCTTTTTTTGCTGTGCATCTATTAGCGCTTCGGTTGTTGGTTTTACCGCAAATAGGGCGCGAGTATCCATCGATATACGATTTATGTTGTTTGCCATTAATAATTGGTTAAGCGCTATTTCGGCTTCACCCTTTTGAAAAAACGCAGTATGACGTACCTCTACACCGTAATTAACCTCTTTTGGTAACAGGCTAATAAATTGAGCTAGTTTGGGTAAGTCACCAGGGCCAAATGCTTTAGGTAATTGCAGCATGATTTGCCCTGTTTTTTCTAAAATAGGGGTAAACAAGTTTAGCCAATCAGCAAGCTCGGTTTGAACATTAGTTAGGTGCAGCTCGTGGCTAAAGCGACGATTAAACTTAAACGTAAATTTAAAATCATCGGGTACGCTGTTTGCCCAGCGCAATACGGTACTTGGCGATGGGTCAGCGTAAAAGCTGGTATTGCCTTCAACTGAGTTAAAATGTTGGGCGTATTGGCTAAGCATATCGGCGTTTTTACATTGGCTTGAAAATAAATTGCCTTTCCATGCGTTGCTCGACCACTGAGGGCATCCAATATATAACATATAAATGACTGATAAATTACTTCGTGGCGCAAGTGTACCAAATACATGCGGTGGTTGCTGCAAATTAACATTACAAAGCTAAACACACGCCCTAGCATCTTAATGTTAGTTGAGTATAATGCAGGGCTTAATTTGATTATTTTTAGATTGCTAGCGGCTTTATTTGTATTGTGGTGACCTGTTTTTTAAATCACACGCCTTAAAACAAATAAATATAACCGTTTAAGCCTTTTATCTGACAGGAAAACTATGCGCTCTATATATTGCGGACAGCTAAATAAAACTCACGTAGATCAAGAAGTGGAACTATGTGGCTGGATCAACAAACGACGTGACCTTGGTGGACTTATCTTTGTCGATTTACGCGATAGAGAAGGTTTAGTACAAGTTGTATTCGACTCTGACATTGAAGAGTTAATGAGTTCAGCTAACACACTTCGCCAAGAATTTTGTGTTCAGCTAAAAGGTACTGTACGTGCACGCCCTGATAGCCAAGTAAATAAAGACATGGCAACAGGTGAAATTGAAGTTTTAGGTACTGAGCTTACAATTATTAACCGCTCTGAGCCATTACCGCTTGATTTTAACCAAGTAAACTCAGAAGAGCGTCGTTTAAAATACCGCTACCTAGACCTACGTCGTCTAGAAATGAGTGACCGTATTAAATTACGTGCTAAAGCAAGCAGCTTTGTTCGTCGCTTTTTAGATGAAAACGGCTTTTTAGACATCGAAACACCTGTACTTACTAAAGCAACGCCAGAAGGCGCACGCGATT
Organism: Pseudoalteromonas sp. BSi20495; assembly: GCF_000241185.1. Taxonomy (NCBI): domain Bacteria; kingdom Pseudomonadati; phylum Pseudomonadota; class Gammaproteobacteria; order Alteromonadales; family Pseudoalteromonadaceae; genus Pseudoalteromonas; species Pseudoalteromonas sp. BSi20495. The sequence goes on along the minus strand of NZ_BADY01000173.1, from coordinate 19,531 downwards.
ACTTAGTGCCAAGCCGCGTTCATAAAGGTAGTTTTTACGCATTACCGCAGTCGCCACAGTTATTTAAGCAATTGTTGATGATGTCGGGTTTTGACCGTTACTACCAAATTGTTAAATGTTTCCGTGATGAAGATTTACGTGCCGATCGCCAACCAGAATTTACCCAAATAGATATAGAGACCTCGTTCATGAGCTCTGATCAAGTCCGTGGTATGACTGAAAAAATGATCCGTGAAATGTGGCAAACATTACTAAACGTTGATTTAGGCGATTTTCCAATCATGCCTTACAGCGAGGCAATGAGCCTTTACGGTTCTGATAAGCCAGATTTACGTAACCCAATGAAATTAGTTGATGTTGCAGATTTAGTTAAAGACGTAGAGTTTAATGTTTTCTCAGGTCCGGCTAATGACGAAAAAGGTCGTGTTGCTGTATTAACTGTACCGGGTGGCGCTAAGCTTTCTCGTAAACAACTTGACGATTACACTAAGTTTATTGGTATTTACGGCGCTAAAGGCATGGCGTGGATGAAAGTAAATGACCACACTGCAGGCGCTGAAGGTGTTCAGTCACCAGTGGCTAAGTTTTTAAGCGAAGACGTAATTACTAAATTACTTGCGCGTACTAATGCACAGTCTGGCGATATCATTTTATTTGGTGCCGATAAGCGCAACACAGTAAATGAAGCAATGGGCGCACTGCGCGTTAAGATTGGTGTTGATTTAGAAATCACTAACCTTAATAGCTGGGCACCACTTTGGGTTGTAGACTTCCCAATGTTTGAAGAAGATGACGAGGGCACATTACATGCTGTGCATCATCCATTCACTGCACCAAAAGATATTACTGCAAGTGAGCTTGAAGCAAATCCAGCAGCTGCTATTTCAGATGCCTACGATATGGTATTAAACGGCTACGAAGTGGGTGGCGGTTCGGTACGTATTCATAATGCAGATATGCAAGAAACTGCATTTAGAATTTTAGGTATTAACGAGCAAGAGCAACAAGACAAGTTTGGTTTTTTACTTGATGCACTTAAATACGGTACACCACCACATGCAGGTTTAGCATTTGGTCTTGACCGTTTAGCAATGCTTTTATGTGGTACCGATAACATTCGTGACGTTATTGCTTTCCCTAAAACAACACAAGCGTCGTGTTTATTAACCAACGCGCCAAGCAAACCTAACCTTGATTCGTTAGCTGAGCTTGCAATTAGTGTTGTTGAAAAAGCGATACCTAGCGAAGAGTAATTTTTGTTTAGCTTATTGAGCTAAATTTAAAAACCCTTAAGTTATATGCTTAAGGGTTTTTTTGTGGTTAAATTTGCAGCAGAGTGTATTTTAACCGAACAGACGAAAAAGGAATTATTATGTCGATCAATGCAACCTTATTTGGTGAGTTCTTAGTTTTTTTTATTGTACTGAGTATTCCTATTTTTGCTGTAATTAGTTACAAAATAGGTAAGCGTAAAAGTACTATGCCGGGCGTTTTAGCTTTTGTGGGTGGCTGTTTAGCGTTATTTCCACTATTTGCTTTGATTTTTATTGCAGTGCTTGCGCTTAAAAAAGATTTACCTAAAAATAACGTCTACGCCCATTAAAAACTAGGTTAATAGTGTCAATTTCAAATAATAATCACTACTTCGACGAGCAATTTAATGCTTTGCAGCACGAAGAGCAACTAACTGAAAATTCTGAGTTTGAAGAGTGCACATTTACCGATTGCGATTTTTCAGGCGGGCAGTTTAAAAATTGCCGATTTATACAGTGCAACTTTAAAAACTGTAATTTATCGTCACTTAAATGGAACTACAGCTCGCTTGAAGATGTAGCTTTTAGCCACTGTAAATTAAATAGTCTGCAATGGACTGACGTGGATTGGCCAGCGCTTAGTATTAACGCACCGGTGAGTTTTAATTATTGCGAGCTTAGTAATAGTTCTTTTTTTGAATTAACCCTCAAAGCCCTCAAATTAACACACTGCTTTGCCAAAAATGTTGATTTTAGACATGCAGATTTAAGCGGTAGTGAATTTACAGGAACAGATTTTCGCGATAGTGAGTTTTTTCAAACTAACTTAACAAAATGTGATTTTGTAGGTGCTACAGCATTTAATATAGATTTGAATAATAATATTTTAGTGAATGCTAAGTTTGATCGCTTCGAAGCACTAAACTTGCTTACCAGCCTTAATATAGAACTATGTGATTAATTTAGTTTAATATGATTACATATCTAGAAGCAACAGCTTAGCTGGGCTTCTAGATACCGCGTGACTGCGTAATTAACGGCTAGGGCCATTTTTATTACGTGCACTGGCAAGCTGTCTTGCGATTTCTAATAACGCTGGTGAAATATCTTCAGCGCCATCTTTAATTAGTTTTGTAACGTCACCTGATGAAAACAAACCGTCACGTGGTGATTTAATATCTAACTCACGAACAAAATCCTTCGTTTTACCTGTGCTGCCTGTTTCAATAAACTTAAAAATAATACGTTCATTGTTGTTTTTAGCAGGGGTTTTTAGTGTTTCGATTTCGTCATGTATTGCCGTTAGTTTGTCTTCTAAAATTTCTATACGTTCTTGAATGCTATTGTATGATTTCATTTATTGGGTCTTTTACTAAATATATTTAAACAATGGCGGCTATTATCGCATAGTTTGACAATAGAGAATGCAAACCTATAAAGTAAAAGTTATTTTTAATTAAAAACAATAATTTATATAAGTTTGAACATGCAAAAAACACTTAAAAAGCTTTTTATGTTAAGCGCACTAGCTCTAAGTACATCAGTTATAAGCACATCAGTAATAGGCGCGACAAGCTATGCAAACGATGGCGTTATAACCGATGAAAGCCGCAATCGCACTATTCCTATCAATATCACACTACCAAGTAACAATGCTAAGTGCACTGAACAAGTAAAATGCCCTGTAGCGTTTATTAACGCAGGTTACGGGATTAGCCATAACGGGTATACGTTTGCCAGTAATGCGTTTAATCAGCGTGGATATTTAACAATAGCCGTTGCACATGAGCTAAAAAGTGACCCTGATCTTAATCGTGAGCAACCTTACTTAACAACTCGCATGGAAAACTGGCATCGTGGCGTAGTAACGCTTAAGTTTTTAGTTAATGAGATATCGAGTAAATACCCAGCGTATGATTTTACAAAGCTCACCTTATTTGGGCATTCTAATGGCGGTGATATTTCCGCATTATATGGCTCTATTTATCCAAACGAAGTTAGCACTATTATTACGCTCGATCATCGCCGCATGTTGATCCCGCGCAATAAAAACATTCGCGTACTTACACTTCGCGGTAGTGATTACCCAGCTGATGCGAATGTGTTGTTAAACGATTCAGAGCTGGATAAGTTTCCTGTTACACAAACACTAATAGAAAAATCGCGCCATAACGATATGTACGATGGTGGACCAAAATGGCTGGTGGATAGAATGAGTAAAGAAGTAGTGGCGTTTTTAGATAATTAGGCAAGATATAATCAAGCCAACTTTAAGCTGGCTTGATATATAAAGGTTTAAGCTGACGCAGAATTTTGAGTGGTATTAAACAAAGCATGTATATTATTGCAGGTTACCCTTGCGGTGTAGCAAACTGTTTTATTGGTCGTTCTTTTATTTCCATATCTTCTGTAGGCATTGTTAACAGTGAATAGTTTGTTCTAATTGTGATGATATCGGCAAACTTACCATTAATGTACAAGTTTACAAATGGAGTAAGTGTTCCCACCATATACCTTTTCCCTGGCTCTAATGCAAACCTCTCTTCTATGCCCTTTAGCTCTATAAACTTGACTTCTAGCGGCTCGAATTCTAATGATGATAATTGCTTGTAGGCGCGTCTGCGTCCCTGTATGGGTTGCTCTGAAATACCTGTATCTAAATTATTCTCTTTTAAATCGTAGTATCTACTTTCTTCAAATACATACATCGAATTTAAATCGATTCCTTGTTCATTAAAAGCGAGAGAGCTTAGCTTAACTTGATACGGGGTTGTGTTAGCTAGTCTAATATTCGTTGTACACTTAGTATCTAGATGACAAAAAGTGAAAGAGGAGGTAGCGATAGGGCTTTCTTTAACTTCTTCAGACTTAACAAGAGATGAGTAACTTATTAAACAAACTATGGAAATAATAATTTTTTTCATTGGGCTGCTCGTACTGCATTTTCAAATGCGTATGAAGAGGATAGAATTTCTTTCCTATATTGGGCGTTTTGATTTATTCGTGCGTTTCGAGCGATTATATTAAGCTCTTTCATAGCTGTTCTAGCGTTATATGCTGTATCTTCAGAAGTCCATACCGCGTGACTAAACTCGTGAACGATAGTATCAACTTTTCTGTCAGTTCCTACTTCGAAAAAGCTCTTACCAAACCCTATAATCCCATATCTGTCATAATAAGTAGCATCGCCAAACCCTGCGCATTTATAAAGCTTATGAGGAGTTAAAAGCATGGAGCCGATAAGGTTTATTAGTTTACGAGCTTGGCGAATAAGAAATGTTCGTGTTGCTTCAAATTTAGCCGAATTAACAAAACCGTATTGTTTCATAATTGATTCGAATTTTTCTTTTTTCTTTTCATCTAAGTTAGCAGGGTTGTGCAATATATTAATAAAAGTTGTTAATGCTTTTGGGGTAATTAGCATAGCTAATTCAATTTGTTTCAGCTCAGATAGAGTTAACTCGATACCTGTTTTGTTTGTTACTTCGTAAATTGAAAAGTTATTGCGCTCATAGTAAGTATTTTTATTCATACTATTTATACCTATCCTTGGTTATATAACTTTACTAACAAATTACTAGAGTCGTACCTATTATTCAACCTCTATATTTTATCTCAGATTGTGAGATTACTTTATTGTTCATCTAAAATAGCCCAGTGTGACCTGCGCTATTTTAATTTTACGGCAGTTATTCTACCAGTTCACTTACAATAACTGGGTTGTTATGTAGTGTTTTATGCACAGGGCATTTGTCGGCTATTTCGAGTAAACGCTGGCGTTGTGGCTCTGTTAAGTCGCCACGTAAAGTGATTTTACGGGTAATGGCTTCAAGGTTACCGGTTTGCTCACAATCGTCGCAATCTTTGTTGTAATCGCGAGTGTGATCAAGCTCTACTTTTACATGCTCCAGTGGTAAGTTTTTACGTGTAGCATACATACGCAATGTCATTGCCGTACAAGCACCAAGCCCCGCTAATAAGTGATGATACGGATCGGGACCTAAGTTTTTACCGCCTACTTTTATTGGCTCATCTGCAAGCCAAGTATGATCTTTTGTACTTACGTGCTGAGTAAATACATGGTCTTTTTCTTCAACAAGTACATTGCCACCCGTTAAACTTGCCGTGTATTTAGTTTTGTCGTACTTAACATAACGGTTTGCCCACGTTGCAATTATTTGTGCAGCGTAGTCAGCATCGTTTTTATTTGTTAAAAGGTGATCGGCGTTATCTAGACTAATAAAGCTTTTAGGGTGTTTAGCTGATGCATAAATTTTTTCAGCTTCACTAATATTTACCGTCGCATCAATAGGGGAGTGCATTACTAATAATGCGCGCTTAAGTTTACTTATGTGGCTTTTATCGTACTTGGCTATATCGTCAATAAATTGCTTTTTAATGGTAAATTCACGACCAGCTAAGTTAACTTTAGCTTCACCTGCTGCGTTAATTTCACCAAGGTGTGCTTCAAAGTTATGCGCTACGTGCTGCGCATCTGACGGTGCGCCAATGGTTGTAATAGCCGATACTTCAGGAATATGCTCAGCAGCAGCAAGAACGGCTGCCCCGCCTAAACTGTGGCCAATGAGTAGTTGCGGCGCCGCAAAATGCTCACGTAAATGATTTGCCGCTGATACTAAATCTTGAATGTTTGATGAAAAGTTACTGTTAGCAAAGTCGCCATCACTATTACCTAAACCAGTAAAGTCAAAACGCAGTACGGCAATCCCTTGTTGTGTGAGTGCACGGCTAATCCGTGTAGCTGCTGCAATGTCTTTACCGCATGTGAAGCAGTGTGCAAATAGCGCGTAAAACTTAATATCGCCAGATGGGCGTTCAAGTTGGCCGGCAAGTTCTAAATCGCCGCTTTTAAAAGATACTTTTTGTCGCATGAGAAGCCTTATTTACACAAATAAAATATATTCTAATAATAGACCAGAGATAGTTACTAAACCTTGCAAATTCAACGTTTTTTATTAGTTGATCTTGTTCAAGCAAAGTGTCAGAGACCATGCTTTGCGGACATATGTCCTTATGTTTTTGAGGTCATTTGTCTATCCTCGCATAGCGCTATAATGAAGGCTTTGCTACTTTATATAAGTAATTTAGCACTATTAAAAGCAACTCACTTCACACAACCTATTCACTGGAACGTACAATGCAATTACCTACTGTTGATTATAAAGCTCCCGATGCGGCTGCACAATTTGTTGAATCGTTAAGAAATACTGGATTTGGCGTTTTAAAAAACCACCCAATCCCGCAGTCTTTAGTTGAGTCTATTTACAAAAATTGGCAAGACTTTTTTAACTCAGAGCAAAAGCACGACTTTTTATTCTCTAAAGACACTCAAGACGGTTATTTTCCGCCTTCAGTATCTGAAGTAGCGAAAGGCTTTACAATAAAAGACATTAAAGAGTACTTTCATGTGTACCCTAAAGGTCGCGTTCCTGCCCAGCTTGAAGCTGATGTACGTCAATACTACCGTTTAGCAAGTGAATTTGCTGGCACGTTGTTGAGCTGGGTTCAGGCTGAAGCACCAGCTGATGTGCGTGCTAAGTTTTCAATTGATTTAAAAGACATGATTGCCGATTCTGAGCAAACATTGTTACGTATCCTACATTACCCACCAATGACGGGTGATGAAGAGCCAGGTGCTATTCGCGCAGCAGCCCATGGCGATATTAATTTATTGACTGTATTACCAGCTTCGAATGAGCCTGGTTTACAAGTTCAAAAAACAGATGGCGGTTGGTTAGACGTGCCATGTGATTTTGGCAGCTTAATTATTAATATCGGCGACATGCTACAAGAAGCGTCGGGCGGGTATTTTCCATCGACAATTCACCGTGTAATTAACCCAACGGGTAAAGCATCTACTAAATCGCGTATTTCACTACCGTTATTTTTACACCCGCATCCAGATGTTGTGCTTTCAGAGCGCTACACGGCAGATAGCTACTTGCAAGAACGTTTGCGTGAGTTAGGTGTTAAGTAACTCTAATACTTAGAGTAATTAAGTATAAATATAAAACGGCCTATGGCCGTTTTTTGCATTTTTGAGCAACTTGATCACAGGTTTAATTTTAATAAACTATGCTCAATTGCCTGCAACGTAAATAATGGCATGCATTCTTAGCTACTACAGGTATAATGCGCGCAACTGGCTAATGTAGCCTTATTTAAAAGAGAGTTTATATGAGTTTTGAAGGTTTAGGTTTATCACAGTCTTTGGTTAATGCGGTTTTAGAAAAGGGCTATGAAACGCCAACGCCGATTCAGGCTCAAGCAATTCCTGCAATTATTGAACGCCGTGATGTTATGGCAGCAGCACAAACAGGTACAGGTAAAACAGCAGGTTTTACATTACCCCTTATTGAGCGCTTGTCGTCGGGCCCTAAAGCTAAAAGTAATCACGTACGTGCGCTTATTTTAACGCCTACACGTGAGCTTGCTTTGCAAGTAAGCGAAAACGTTGAAGAGTACGCTAAGCATTCGGATGTGAGCTCATTTGTAGTTTACGGTGGCGTTAAAATTAACCCACAAATGCAGCGTCTTCGTAAAGGTGTTGATATTTTAGTAGCAACGCCGGGTCGTTTAATCGACTTACATAATCAAAATGCAGTTAAATTTGATAGCGTTGAAGTGCTTGTACTCGATGAAGCTGACCGCATGTTAGACATGGGCTTTATTCACGACATTAAACGCTTAATTGCTAAAATGCCTGCTAAACGTCAAAATTTGATGTTTTCGGCTACATTTTCTGACGAAATTCGTGCATTAGCAAAAGGGTTAATTAATGACCCAGTTGAAATTTCAGTTGCAGCAAAAAATACCACAGCGAAAAGTGTTACTCAGTGCGTTTACGCGGTAGATAAAACACGTAAAACAGCATTGCTAAGCCACTTGATTCGCACTAACGATTGGCAACAAGTCTTAGTGTTTAGCCGTACAAAGCACGGTGCTAACCGCTTAGTTAAACAACTTGAGCGCGATGACATTGTAGGCGCGGCTATCCATGGTAATAAATCACAAGGCGCACGTGTTAAAGCACTTGATGGTTTTAAAAGTGGTGAAGTACGCGTATTAGTAGCAACAGACATTGTTGCACGCGGCTTAGACATTGTTGAATTACCGCATGTTGTTAACTACGACTTACCAAACGTATATGAAGATTATGTTCATCGTATTGGCCGTACAGGCCGTGCTGGTGCGTCGGGTCATGCGATTTCGTTTGTAACAACAGAAGATGCTGTTGATTTATACGGTATTGAACGCTTTATTGGTGAGCTTATTCCACGTGCTGAAGAAGATGGTTTTGAGCCTATTAACCCAGTAGCAGAGCGCGCATTAGATGCTCGCCCACTGCCGGCTAAAAAGCCTAAGAAAAAGCAGCCTTTTAATAAGCCTAAATCTGATAGCAGCAAGCCTAACAGTAAAAAGCCGAACAATGGCGGTAATGGTACCGGCCCACGCCGTGGTGGTTCTAAAAAGCCAGCAGCTAAAACAGATGATAATGCGCAAAACCCATGGGCAAAGCGTGAATCTGTTGGCGGTAATGGCCAACGCCGTCGTCGCACAAATAATGATTAATTGCAATTGCGTTTAGTAAAACGCAATTGCAAAAAACGCGCTTACTTTTACAGGTAGCGCGTTTTTAGCGATTAAATTAGCTTAATAAAGTATAAGGTGGTAACACCAATAAAGAGTGTGACGATGACGCTTAATAAAGTACCTAGCATGACGTATTCGCTTTGCCCTTTACCTTCATTATGTTTTAAGTCCCCGAATCTAAAAATAGACTTTGCAGCTATCAGAAAGCCAATGCCAGAGTATTCTCCAATGAGGATAAAACTAAGAATTAGCACTCTTTCAAGTAGTCCTAAGTAATGACCAGACTTTGCAATACTTTTTCTTGAGGCTTTAAAGTTTCCTGTTATTTTATCTAGGATGAGACCAATTAATAAAGAACTTGGTTTTAAAACTAATAGGTATGAGCAGATAAAAATTAATGTATCGATAGCAACGAGTTCTTGCCACATTAAGACATAAAACTCATTTTTATCTGCAAGCCACACGACAAGTACTAATATTACAATAAGGTGTGTTATCTGGTCGACTAAAAAAGGTACCACGCCTTTATTTGAATATGACTTGGCTAGATCAATAAAATAATGGGTCAACATAATAGTGAGGGTTGCCAAAAACACTCTTGCAAATTCTTGCCAGCCGTAAGTATATTCCCACATTGTAAGCACCGTTAATGATGTCAGGCCGTGTATTACTGCGTGGACGTAGAGTTTTTTCGCACGAAAATGGTGTTTGTTTCTGTCGTGTACCCAGCTCATTGGTTGCCAATAAAAGTCAGCAAGCAAATGGCCTAGTATTAAAGCGGTGAGTAATAAAGTAAAACTGCTCATAGCAATCCTTTGAGTGTTGTTTGGCTGTAGTTTACAAAGCGATCAATGAGACGATAATGGGCTAGGTTTAGTAACTTAGTGACATTCTCTCTGCTAGTGATGAGCTCTATGGCAAGCTCTGCATGGTTCTTATTTTCTGCGGTTAGATAATAAAACAGTGCATTAGCTTGCTTTTGGCTCATTTTTTGAAGCAATATGTCGATCAAAGCGATATTAAGTGTAAAGCCTTCCTCGATGGCTTTGTTTTCAAGGTTTAGGACTAAGCGTTGCTGGCCCATGGCATCTAAACCACGGCCAGATAATGTATAAGCACTGCCTGTGGCTGTTTTTATATCAGCGCGAGGATTGTCGAGTGAGCCTATAGCAAGGCTTTGCCGCAGTTCGTAATTTGCTGCTTTCAATTGTAAATACAATAAGATTGCGGCTTGACACACTTGCTCAGGCTCTTGTAGCTGTAGTTGTAACGCATCACCACGGTAAATGCTAAAGCTTGCATTAAAACGTTTGGCGATAAAGCGCAAGCTTTGATCAAGCTGATAAAGCATTGCATCGTATTCTTGTTGTGGAATATTTTGTGATTTAATTAAGTCTCCAGTGATGACCGCAATTCTCACAACTTAAATCCTTTATATTTTTGAACTATTAAACTTTGTATTCTTTTTTATGCTAAATTATAGCAAAACGAATATAAAGTAAATTATGGCAGCATTAGATAAGCCAAAAGTAGGTATTTTTGTCGATGTACAAAATATTTATTACACGTGCCGCGAAAGCTACGGAAAAAATTTTGATTACAATGCGTTTTGGCGGGTAATGCGGGCGCAATACAATATTGAGTGTGCTTTTGCGTATGCAATTTATCGAGGAGATGAAAAGCAAAATCAGTTTCAAAATATTTTGCGTGCGATTGGTTTTGAGGTAAAGCTAAAGCCATTTATTCAACGCCGTGATGGAAGTGCTAAAGGCGATTGGGATGTAGGCATAACAATAGACATGTTAGAGCAGGGTAAAAATCTTGATAAAGTTATTTTGCTCTCTGGCGATGGTGACTTTGCTTTGTTACTTGGGCATTTAAAAAATCAATATAATGTACCGTGCGATGTATACGGTGCTGACCGGTTAACTGCAGAGGTATTAAAACAAAGCGCTGAGCAATTTCATTTAATTGATAATACCTTGCTACTTTAACAGTAAAAAATAGTTAAAAAAGTGCAAGCTAAGTGCCTGCAACATGAGAGATTTTAATACAAAGCCGTAATAGATGAATTAAGCCTTATATAGGCTTTTTTATTACTGTAATCAATTGGGTTTGCTAAATGATTATGGTAATTTTAAAGCATAACGAGTTACCAAGGACTTACATGCTTCATTACAGCAACATGCCACTAGATAGAGGCTCAAATTTTCGTAAAGACCCATCGTGGCTTAAAGCGCAAATGTCGGCGCAAAGTAAATGGGTTTTAGTTAAAAATAATCAAACCCTATTTATTAAAGATACCCCTAAAGTAAGCTATTTAACGTATCAGCAAGTGGCACATTTAGATTTAACGAGTGCTATTTTTGTTGGTTTAAACAATGCTAAACATGGTGTGTTTGCATTGGATGTTTCTGATCTGGATGAAAGCGTACTTTCGCCTTTAATAGAGGGCGCTCAGTTTTTTGATATTCGCCAATATGGGCCTCAAGTAACCATTAAATATGCCTCAATAGCCGCCCTTGCGAGAGGGTTATGTTATTGGCACGCCACGCACCGTTTTTGTGGGCGCTGCGGTAGTAAAAACCGTTCAGTGGAAGCAGGGCATTCTCGTATATGTGAAAACGAAAACTGTAAGCATCCTACATTCCCGCGTACCGATCCTGCGGTAATTATGGTCGTTACTAAAGTCTTTGCTGACGGAGTAGAACGCTGTTTATTAGGTCGCCAAGCTGCGTGGCCCACTGGTATGTATTCGTCGCTTGCTGGATTTGTAGACCCAGGGGAGACACTGGAACAAGCTGTTGCGCGTGAAGTTAAAGAAGAGGCAGGCATAGAGGTTGATAACGTACGTTATGTTGCATCTCAGCCATGGCCGTTCCCATCGTCAATTATGCTTGGCTTTTTTGCACAGGCGACATCTGAGCAAATTAACGTAGATAAAGAAGAGCTAGACGATGCAAAATGGTTTAGCCGTGAAGACTTAGCGCAATTTGGTAATTGGCACGAAGAAGGGGAGCATTTAAAGCTGCCTAGAACCGATTCTATCTCTCGTTATTTAATTGAGCATTGGCGCACAAACCCTTAAGGATTAACAATGTCGAGTAAAAGTAATAAAAACACTCAGCTGGTATCATCAGGGCGAAAAAAAGCCTATACACATGGCGTAGTAAATCCCGTTGTACAGCGTGCATCTACCATTGTATTTGATACTGTAGCCGATTTAAAAGAAGCAGCTAAAACCCGTGGCGATAAAACGTTATTTTATGGGCGCCGAGGAACAACAACACACTTTGCACTACAAGAAGCGATTACAGAACTTGAAGGCGGCGAAGGCTGTGCACTATACCCTTGTGGCGCAGCGGCGATTAGCCAAGTATTTTTATCGTTTTTAAAAACCGGTGATCATATTTTAATGGTTGATAACGTGTACGAACCAACTCGCGATTTTTGCGATAAAATTTTAGTGGGACTGGGCATTACAACAACCTACTACCCGCCAACTATTGGCGCAGGTATTAAAGACTATATTCAGCCAAATACCAAAGTATTGTTTTTAGAATCTCCAGGTTCTATTACGATGGAAGTGCAAGATGTGCCCGCTATGGTCAAAGTAGCCAATGAGCACAACGTAATGACCATGCTTGATAATACTTACGGTAACGGTCTGCATTATCGCCCGTTAGAGCACGGTGTTGATATTAGTATTCAAGCTGCAACAAAGTATATTGTTGGCCATTCAGACGTGATGATGGGGGTGGCTGTTGCTAATAAAAAGTATTGGCCAACCTTGCGCGAAAACTCATACTTATTAGGGCAATGTACCAGTGCCGATGATGCGTATTTAGCACTTAGAGGGCTGCGTACAATGGGTGTGCGTTTAAATCAACATGAAAAAGCAGCAATAGAAGTAGCTAAATGGCTTGAGCAACATGAGCTTGTTGATCATATTCGACACCCTGCATTTGAAAGCTGCCCAGGGCATGAGTTCTTTAAACGTGACTTTGATGGCAGTAATGGGTTGTTTTCATTTGTTATGAAAACCGGCAATCAAAAAGCGATTGATGCATTTTTAGATAGCCTTGAGCATATTAAAATGGGTTTTTCGTGGGGCGGTTTTGAAAGCTTAGTAACGGCTAATTTAACCATGAAAGGGCTGCGCTCAAATACAGGCTGGGATTTAGGGCCGGTTATTCGCCTGCACATAGGCCTTGAAGATGTTGAAGATTTAATTAGCGATTTAAGCCAAGCACTTGAGGTTTATAAGCAGTATTTATAATTTATATCGCAATTTATGTTGTTACATTTAAATGTATTGTTACAAAGCTCACCACAGGTGAGCTTTTTTTTGCTGGTAATTCAAGGTGTTTACACTTAGTGTGGATAAATACACAGAAAATAAAAAGTCATTAAGGATAGTCAATGGCAACACCATTACCGATAAACGTAGGGCGATTAACGCAAATAGCGGGATTTGAGCTTGTACGTATGTTTTTAACTAAACGTGGACTTATTGCATTAGCTGCCTTTGCATTGGTGTGGCTAATAATACTGCGCTACCCAATAGGGCAGGCAGTAGGCATTGTAAGTGCGCCCGATTTTGAGCAAATAGCCCGTGATATATCAGGTTCTATTGGTTTAAGTAAATTATTGGATTGGCCTGAGGCCGAATTTGCTATGTACTGGTTAATAGCCCTGTATAGCTTTCCTGTTTTTGGTTTATTTATTTGTAGCGACCAAACGGTAGGCGACAGAGAGCGCGGCACACTAAGGTTTTTATCACTGCGCTCCACTCGCTTTGAAATACTGTTTGGCCGTTTTTTAGGGCAGCTAGGAGTATTAGCCTGCTTAGTGGGTATAACGCTTGTGGCTACGCTCGCGGTACTAGGGTTTAGAGATCCTAGTTTACTGGCTGGTGGTTTTGCTCGTGCGCTTTCTATCTTTTTAATATTAGTGATTACTCTGTGCCCATTTGTAGCACTTATGACGTTAATTAATACCTTTGCTCGCTCATCGCGTTTATCTATTGTATTGGCAATTTTATATTTTGCAGCAGGCGGTATTGTTGTGGGAATACTACAATGGCAAATACCCGCATTAGGCTTGCTTGATTATTTATTTCCGGGTGTGCAAATAGAGCTATTAGCGGGGCAAAATTTACCATTATTGAGCGCTGTGGCTATTCCCCTTGTGCAAACTGCAGTGCTACTAAGCGTTGCTCAACGTATTTTTGCAAGGAGCTCACTATGAGACCATTAATTACAGCTAGCGGTTTGAGTAAATCGTATGGTGCAAAACTTGCGCTTAATAATGTGGACTTTGAAATTAACAAAGGCGCGCCAGTGGCGCTTGTTGGGCCAAATGGTGCGGGTAAAACTACCTTATTTAGTTTGTTGTGCGGCTATATAGCACCAAGTAAAGGCAGCCTTGAAATATTAGGGCATAAACCTGGTAGTGCTGCTTTATTTAATAAAGTAAGTGCATTACCGCAAGACGCACAACTTGACCCCCGCTTTAACATAGACAAGCAACTCGCCTTTTATGCAAAGCTACAAGGTATGGGGGCAAAGCAAAGCCAAACTGAGGCGCTACGTGTACTTGATTTGGTTGGCTTAAAAGAAATTGCAAAGCAGCGTGCAGGGGACTTATCGCACGGTATGCGCAAGCGCGTTACGATAGCGCAAGCACTTATTGGCGCGCCACAAATTGTAATGCTTGATGAAGCAACCGCAGGGCTTGATCCGATTCATGCCAGAGAAGTACGTGAGCTTGTATCTGAATTAAGTGAGCAGGCTACATTTATTTTAAGCTCTCACGATTTAACAGAGCTTGAGCGACTATGCTCACAGGTACTTCATTTAGATAAAGGCGTACTAAGCGAACATCAAACAAAAACTAATAATACAGATAAACACTTTTATACATTAATGCTAAGCGAGGCTTATCAAAATGTTGAGCAACAGCTTCAAGCAATTGCAGGTGTGAGTCGTGTGTATATGAGCCAACATAAAGAATATGTAGTTGAGTATCAGCCAACGAGCGATCCACTTGATATTGCACTACTGAATTTTTGTCATCAACAACACTGGCAGTACAGGCAGTTAGTTAATGGTCATACATTAGAGAATCAAATATTTAAACAGGAGAAAGTATAATGGGTTTACTTAGCGGACTTATGGGTAATGCAAGTGAAGTTGACGATTCTGATTTAGAAAAAATCCTCGCCAATACATTAATTGACGGCGAGCAAGTAGAAAAAGCATATAAAGTAGTACGTGATATGTTTATTTTTACTAATAAGCGCTTAATTTTAATTGATAAGCAAGGTATGACCGGCTCTAAAATGGAAATGGTGAGCATTGCTTACTCTAAAATAACGAAGTTTAGTAAAGAAAGTGCAGGCCATTTTGACTTAGATGCCGAGCTAAAAATATGGGTTGGCTCTGATCCTACACCAATTAGTAAAGAATTTAAGTCTGGCGATAACATTAATGATGTTTATCGAATTATTAGTCAACATGCACTTTAGGTACAAATTGCATTGTATTTATTGGCTTTTTCATTGATGCATATTTTAAGTAGTTGTTGACTAAATGTAGCAACTACTCTAAGTTAACATTTAGTAACAATAATTTATAATTTATCTAATAAATACAGGTGGTTAGTTGAGCTGCCGTTCAGTTTTGATTCAGTTTTTAGGCGCTAGGATGTGCCCCGACTTTAGCAACACAGCTAGAGCGTAAAAAGTAATATACATAGGGAAATTAAAAATGAAAAAGTTAGCCGTTATTATTTCGAGCATTTTATTATCAAGCGCTGCAACCACTGCAATGGCCGCAGATACTTACCAATCAATCAGCCATGTAGGATACATGGACACTGATGGTAATGACACGGTGAGCGTTGACTCAACTTATTATTTTTCTCCAAAAGCGACTTTAGGTCCTTACGATCAATTTGAGTACATCAATAAGCAAACAAATGTTTATGGTGCATACAGTGATAATGACTTTGGAGATGTTACTCGCGTTGGCGGTGAGTATTTTGTAGAAGATTTTGTATTAGGTGCACAGTACAATAATATCGATAGTGATTTTGGCTCAAGCACGGATGTAATTGAACTTTCTGCTGGTTACTTCTTTAATCCAAACCTTGTACTAAAAGCAACGTTTGTAGATTTCGAAGATGCTGACAATCATTTTATTTTTGACTTAGCATATAACCACGAATTAAACAGCACTGATTACATCGGCTTTACAGTAACATCAGATGATGAGTTTGATTACCGTGCAGTAGCAGCAAAGTATTTTGTTGATTTACAACAAGGTAACTACTTAACTGTTGAAGGTAAATTTGAAGATGTTGATGGCGGTTCAAGTAACTGGGAATTAGCATCTAACTACTATTTCAGCAAAGCAACATCGGTTTTTGTTACAGTTAATAAAAATGATGATTACACTCTTGGTGCTCAACACTTTTTCAACAACAATGTTGGTTTAGAAGTAGGTTATGGCAATAACTGGGATGATTCTGATTATGATGCTTACTTTGCAAATGTAAGCTTACAGTTCTAATTCAGCTGTAAATTAGTAATATAATACTAAAAGCCCGCTCAATTGAGCGGGCTTTTGCGTTTAGCACTATTTATCAGCCGCAGTTACGGCCTTCATTTTGCTTCGCGTGTACTTCTTTTGAGTTTTTCAAGTTTGCGTATATTCATACCAATTCCAATAAATAGCTGATCTATTTTACTTGCTAAAAACAACCCATTTATTTGTTGTAAATTTCGCAAAGGGAACAACCATTTACATCAATTTACGCCTAGAACTGAATTATTTTTTCGGCGTAAAATTTAGATCACATACTTAATGGAATTGGTATCGCACTGCACGGTTCAGTTCTTTTTCTGTTTTTTGTTATAAATGCATTTGCATCTTAAGCAGTTACGGCTTTTTAATTTGTGTTGAATCTCTCGTATCTATGATATTCCTTAATTTATTATTTAACCTGAACTCTGGTTAAGAGATTTAGTAACGTATTGAATCATGGTGATATTTAAATTTATTTTCTCTAGCCAGAGGTTTTCAGTGAAAACAAGGCGAATTTACGCGTCAACAGCGGGCCTATTGCAAGTAAATTCAACACAGTTAGCGCTGAAAATAGCTGCTTGAGATAGATTTATTATCCATAACCCAGCTTATTTAGATCAAAGATAATAGTAGTGAATTTTTAAATAATAGAATGAATGCGTTGAGGCAATAGAGTCACTGCGCAAGGATTGTATTTAAACTAAGATGGGTCATAATTGAGCTACTATTTAATTCAATGTGTAAGGAATGTGCGCATGTCAGTATTTATTATTTTACTGGTTGTGGTGGTGGTTATTTTTGCAGTTAAAGATATACGCCTTAATCTGATCAGTAGACCCACGTTTAAAATGTTCAAAAAGGTACTTCCGCCGCTATCGCAAACAGAGCGAGAGGCGATGGAAGCAGGTGATGTTTGGTGGGATGGTGAGTTATTTAGTGGTAACCCAGACTGGCAAAAACTGCACCGCTTTCCTAAACCAGAGCTTAGCGATAAAGAAAACGCATTTATGGCTAACCAAGTAGAAACCTTATTGGCGATGCTTGATGATTATCAAATTGTACAAAAAGACAAAGACTTACCAAAAGAAGTGTGGGATTACCTAAAAACAGAAGGTTTTTTTGCACTGATCATTCCTGAAAAATTTGGGGGGCGTGAGTTCTCCGCAATTGCTAATTCAACGATAGTGTCAAAAATTTCGACTAAAAGTCTAACTGCCGCCGTCACTGTTATGGTGCCTAATAGCTTAGGTCCAGGCGAATTGCTTCTTCATTATGGTACTAAAGAGCAGCAAGATCGTTGGCTGCCAAGTTTAGCTAATGGCACAGATGTGCCTTGTTTTGCATTAACGGGCCCAGAGGCGGGTTCTGATGCTGGCAGCATTCCTGATTCAGGCGTGGTGTGTATGGGGGAGCACAATGGCGAGCAAGTAATAGGCCTGCGCTTAAATTGGTCAAAGCGCTACATTACACTTGCACCAGTGGCTACTGTACTAGGCTTAGCGTTTAAAATGTATGATCCAGATGCTTTATTAGGTGATAAAAAAGAGCTAGGCATTACATGCGCACTAATACCAACCGATCATCCGGGTGTTAAAACGGGTGAGCGACATTATCCGCTTAATATGGCCTTCATGAATGGTACCACTTACGGTAAAGATGTATTTATACCACTGGACTGGATTATTGGTGGTCAAGAGTGTGCAGGGCGCGGCTGGAGAATGCTTGTTGAGTGTTTAAGTGCAGGGCGTGGTATATCACTACCAGCATTGAGTGCAGCAACTGGGCATTTAGCTTCGAAAATGACATCGGCATACGCTATGGTACGCCAGCAGTTTGGTGTATCTATAGGGCAATTTGAAGGTGTGCAAGAGGCACTTGCGCGTATTGGTGGTTTAACTTACACACTTGAGTCGTGCAGGCTAATGACCGCAGGTGCGATTGATTTAAAATTAAGCCCGTCGGTTGTAACAGCGATTGCTAAATACCATATGACTGAAATGGGTCGTACGGTAATGAACGATGCAATGGATATTCACTCAGGTAAAGGAATTCAAGTAGGGCCTAATAACTATCTGGCGCATGGTTATATGGGGATTCCGGTATCAATTACGGTAGAAGGCGCGAATATTTTAACGCGTAATTTAATGATATTTGGTCAAGGTGCAACACGTTGCCATCCATTTGTTTTAAAAGAAATGGAAGCCGCTGCAATGGAAGATGACGACGCAGCTCTTGAGCAGTTTGATGGTTTATTAATGAGCCATATAATATTTGCAGCAAGTAATGCAGGCATGGCATTTGTACATGGTTTAACGCGCAGTTGCTTTGCTAAAGCGCCTGTAGGTGGTGAAACGGCTGTTTATTATAAGCAATTGAGCAGAATGAGCCGAGGCTTAGCCATTTGTACAGACGTTGCAATGTTAATACTTGGCGGTGAGCTTAAACGCAAAGAAATGATATCGGCACGTTTGGGTGATGTATTAAGTCATTTGTACTTAGCATCAACTGTTTTAAAACGTTATGAAGACGAAGGGCGCCAACAAGCTGATTTACCATTTGTAAAATATGCAATTGAGAACTCATTATTTGAAATTGGCCAAGCGTTTAATGGCTTCTTTAAAAACTTTTCAAATCCGGTTGTTAATTTTACCCTTAAACGTATCGTGTTCCCGCTTGGAAATCATTACCACAGACCAAGTGATGAAATAGCGCAAAGTATTTGCGAGCGTATGGCTCAACCTGGAGTATTTAGAAACCGCTTAACGCATTTATGTTATGTAGATGAAAATGCAGGTACAGGGGTAATGGAAAGTGCATTTTTAGCTATGCATGATATGCAAGCGCAGTTTAAAGACCTAAAACAATGGCAGCGTAAGGGCAGTGTACCTGCAACGCTTGATATTGAAGGCGCTATAAATTATGCACTTGAAAATAAGTTGTTAGAGCAAACGGATGCTGATGCTATGCATCATGCTAATAAGTTACGAATGAAAGCCATTGCAGTTGATAACTTTCAACCAGGTGAGCTGTAGCGCAGTACTTTAAATACTAGGGCGTGTTGACCCTTCGTGGTTG
>NZ_BADY01000174.1:0-3056 GCF_000241185.1 Pseudoalteromonas sp. BSi20495 | reverse complement strand
TTAATATAAAAGCCTTGCTTCTCACGTGAGCAAGCTCTACGTCTACAAAACGGTGCAACCTTGTTAACTGGTAGACGCACAGCTTGCTGGCGTGTAAAAACGCAGTTTTTAAAATGGCTTAATAATTAAAAGCCTTGCTTCTCACGTGAGTAAGCTCTACGTCTACAAAATGTGCAACCTTGTTAACTGGTAGACGCACAGCTTGCTGGCGTGTAAAAACGCAGTTTTTAAAATGGCTTAATAATTAAAATTTATTTAATCAAAGGTATGATGGCGCGTTGCACTAAAGCGATTAAGTAAATGATGCATAACATATACAGCACATAAACTTAAAATAATCGCCACCGATACCGAACTAAATCGATACAGCGCACTGTAAATTAAGTCTTGTCCTGGGCCCAACGACTGCCCAAATAAAATACCAAATGTGGTTAATACACCAAACCCGATACCAGGAATACCGCCGCCTAAAAGGTGAAACCGTGCAAACACAAAGGATAAAATCCACAATATAGCAACCGGAAAAAGTAAAAAATCGCTATGGTTGTACAAAAATAACTGCGATAACAATGCGGCATTGCAACCAATCAATGTACCAATTGCACGTTGCCAGCCTGCCATACCTGCTGCTTTCCAACACAATGAAAATAAAATAAGTACTGAGGCTGCTTGTGCTGAAATTGAATCTTGTAAATCAAGCACCTGAAAAACCACAAACGAAAGCGTTGCCACACTGGCGCAAAGTAGCACCTCATGGCGAATGCTTTCTTTAGGTTTAGCTGGCATTACTCGACTGGGCCTTGCGGTTACATCAGGAAACACCCCATGCATTATCGCGGCAATAATCACAGTTAGTAGGATAGCCAAACCGTTACTTAAAATCAGCGGATAAATACTACTACCTTGATCAACATAGCTCGAAAAATGCAGTTGAATTGAAAGGCTAACCACGCCTAAAGCACCAAATAAAAAGGCGCTACCGCGACTCATTTTATGAAATAAAAAACAAAATATGCCAAATACAAGTAGCGTCATAACGACAGGCAAATGAGAAAATAGCCCCTGTATTACAAGTACTACAAATGCACTAAAAGCCGCCGACGCTATAAATTGATTGATAACACCTCGGCTTAATGTAGGCACCATACCGAGTAACAACATAGGATAAACAGTAAAAAATATGCCGTTTGGCCAGTTCATTAACTTACTAATGGCAAAACCGATAGTACATCCGCCGGCTATACGCAGTGCTTGGCGAAGGCCATTAGAATCTAATTGTGGTCCTTGGCTAACAACTTGAGTCATACCCTCTCCATTAATAAATGTAGTGTAACCAACTAATAAACCTAATTTGCGCTGCGCCAAACCACTGCCCAATAGTTGACTCTGGCAATAATTGCACTGTAGCACGTGCACCACTTGGCATATTTTCAATTAAATTTTGGTTGTTAACTAATTTTAGATGAATACGTTGTCGCTGCGCATCGCGCACCCAGCGGTTACTGATCTCTGTAGTACTGAGCAAACCATTGGCACTTAACTGACCATTGCTTACACCGGCCTCAAACGCCTCAAGTGTCGCGTCATAAACCTCTCCAGGGCGACTATCAAAAACGACTTTTGCTAGGCTACCGCGCTTCATGTGCAGAAGTGATTTCTCTCTAAAATCGGCAACTAAGTCGGCTTTTTTAGCCACAATCGCTAATAACGGTTTACCTGCAACGGCATATGCACCATCAAGCAATTGTAAGTTAGCAACTATGCCATCACTCAATGCACGCACTTGCGTATACGATAAATTCAACTCAGCTTGCGCTAACTGATTTGCAGCATGGCGCATTGCTAAGTTTTTATCACCTGACTCGCCACGGGCTAAAATAGCTTCCGATAATTGCGCCTCATACGCTGCTACATTTGCTTTGCTTGCTTGATAATTAGCACGAATACTTTCAAGCTCTTGCTCTGATATAGAGTTTTGTTTGTAGAGCTTTTCGCCTCGGCTTTTTAATAATTTTTGCTCATGTTGTTTGGCTTTTGCAGCACTTATTTGCGCCTCAAGCGCTTTTACATTTGTATCGAGTCGTTTGTTTTGTAATTTAGCATCGTCAAGTGCCAGCTTAGCTTGTTCGTACGCTAAGTTGTAAGGTCCTTGGTCAATATGAAACAAAATATCGCCTGCTTTCACAGGTTTGTTATTACTTACTAATACACTAGTTACTCGGCCACTTATTTGTGGCGATATTTGCACAACAGGATGATACACGCGCGCTTGAGGCGTTACAGGTAAAAAAATATCAGCCATTAAATAGTAAATAAACACTAAAACAAACCCAATGAGGGAGAGCCTTACATAGCGGGCAAATTTTTGATCAGGTGTCATTTTTAGCCTTTGTTTGAGATTTAATGCAATTGAGTGCGTTTTCTTCCATTTTTACCAAGCCGTATGCCATTGCATCTAATTGTGCATGACTAAAACCATTATATAACTGCGCTTTAATATCTGTTATTCGCTCATTTAAGGTGTGTAAAATGCTGCGACCTTGCTCAGTAAAATAAAGCTTTTTACTGCGTTTATCGTGCTCATCTACGCGGCGCACAATCAGCGATTGCTCTTCTAACTGTTTGAGCGTGCGCGTAAGCGACGGCATCTCTATGCCTAAGCTCTGTGAAAGCGCTAACTGGGTAACGCCCTCTTTGAGCATATTTATATGCATTAAGGCAGTCCAGCGCGACTGTGTTAACCCTAAAGGCTCAACAGCAATAGTTACCGCTTCACGGCATAAGCGATGCACACGGCCCATATTGCCGCAAAGTGTTAAATCAAGAGTTTCATAAAATGGAATGTTTTTAACCATAGCGCACTTAATTAGTTAGCAGGCTAACTATAATATCACTACTTAATAAACAACGTAAATATATTAGTTAAAAATGAATTAAAGATGCCCAGTAAGGCATAAAGCGAGGTGTCTCAAAATAAACGCCGAACTTATAGATGCGATTTCACATCGCGTTTGCCTGCAAATAAAAATATAAGCGAGGTATAAAACCTCACCTAT
>NZ_BADY01000175.1:0-76082 GCF_000241185.1 Pseudoalteromonas sp. BSi20495 | reverse complement strand
TCAAAGCCCGTAAAAAGTAATTTTTTCACAAAGAGGTTAAGAGACGCTGCGCTTTTAGAGGTAGTAATAAGTCTAAGTCTTGCTAACTTTAAAAAGCCCAGCTAGTAAACCATCGCTTGTGTTTTCTCATTTACTCCTCTTTCACTTCTCTATGTGAAATAAATCTTTAAGGTTTTTTTTCCGATGCAACGAATTTATATACCGATACAAAAAAGCGCGATATAAATACCGCGCTCTTAAATCAGCTTTTTACTTGTGAAATTTACTCGCTTTCACTTTCCATAAAACGTTGTAACTGATCTTTTAAGTTTGGTGGAATACCTTTAATTACAAGCGTGTCCGTTGCCTCGTTGTAAGTTACGCGCTCGCCTAAGTGTTTACGTTCAAAGCTTACACTCACACCACCACCAAGACCTGAGAACTTAACCATGCTGGTTACGGTTTTCTTATCAACAGGGAAGGTTTCTTCTAAGTCATAGCTTTGTTCTTTACAAAAACTGTCGAACGGGCTGTCATCGCCTTTAGTGAGCGTTGCTGATAGATCGCTCACACTTGCATCTTCGCCTGTAGTTACGCAATCATTACAGTAATCAAATACTTGTTTACGTAAGTCGTCTTTTTCTGATTTATCAAACTGTTGCTCTGATAAATAATCCTCTACTGCGCTAAGCATTACTTGGCTTTGCTGTTTTGAATCAATACCCTCTTCACAACCTAAAAAGTCTAAGAAAAAGTCAGCAACTTTACGTCCAGCTCGTCCTTTGATAAATGAAATATAACGGTTGTCGTCAGCTTGTGTATCCCACGCTGTTAAGTCGATGCGAGCAGCGAGTTGCATACGCGATATATCTAAATGGCGAGAAGCTGCTAAATCAAGCTCTGAAGTCATTGAATAATGTTCTTTGATGTTAATCATCGCAATTAACATGTAATCGGTAGCAACATACTGATAATGACAAAATACTAAATAACCTGTTTCACTAAAAGCATACTTATCAAGCTCTTCTTTTAAGACTGTTGAAGCTTGCTCTGTCATATGCCAAAAGCCCAACTCATCATTACGGTAACTTTGCATTGCTGATGCTACAATACTGTTTTTGTCTCCACTGAAAGCACAATAACCTTTACCAGGTTTACCGTTGTACGCATGATGTAACTGCTCAATGAACACGGCCACTTTATCGTTGATGATCATTTCATCATTTCGAAGGTGAATTTGCGTATCGTCGTCTTTTTTGTCTACATAATGAACGACTAATTTTTTAACGTCTGTTGTCATCTTTGTTTTTCACGCCTCTAGTGTTAAAATACGGGAATATAACTATTTTATTGAACCAACTGATGCCAATCTTATCAAAATACTCTAATGAAGAAGTAGAACAAATCGTCGATCAGCTTATTGATGTGCTAACTAAACATAATGCACCGGTTGATTTAAGCCTTATGTGTTTAGGAAATTCTATCACGCATATCTTAAAAGAGCATGTACCAACAGGGAAAAGACAAGCCGTAACTGAGAACTTTGCAAAAGCATTGTCACAGTCGGTTAAATAAACTCTATGAACTTATCGCAGCACAATCAGTTTTCATCAAAAGCGAGTCAGTTATTAAGCTGGGGGCATTGGTTCACCTTTGCCAACATCGGCTTAGCGCTATTTATTAGCTTAAGCTATTTATTTGCCGATTCGCCACCAACTAGCTTTATGGGCATAACTTATATGCTAGTGACATGGCTTAGCCACACTAGTTTTATTGCCTTTTTAGCATTTGTGCTGACGGTATTTCCGCTTAGTTTGATTTTCCCCTATCCTAGGCACATTCGTGGAATGGCTGCTGTAATTGCTACGTTTGGCGCATCACTGCTTACTCTTGATGCTTATGTGTATGTTAATTTGGGCTATCATTTAAGCACTTCCGCTTTGCCTGAAATCATCTCACTACTGTGGCATCGATTAACAAGTTCGCCTGCTTTAACAACTCTTTTTGCCGGCGGTATTGTTCTGCTAATCTTAGGTTTTCAACTCGTTGCCAGTAATCTTACATGGCGGCATTTAGCGCGTCTAAAACAGTTTAAATTTGCACGTTACGCAAGCTCATTTTTAGTTATATGTTTTGCGCTTAGCCACAGCATTCATATTTGGGCAGATGCTAACTTAAAATTTGATGTAACAAAGCAAGATAATGTTTTACCACTTTCATACCCTACAACAGCTAAAAGTTTGTTAGCTAAAAATGATTTACTAGATATCGAAACATATAAACAAGCTCATAGCGTTAAAATTAATAACCAAAATATTAACTACCAAATACCAACTCCTCTTGAGAAATGTGAAGATTACACTCAGGCTAATATCGACATTTTTGTTTTTGAAACCGACCAACAATTAGCCGACTTTATTTCAGAAAATAAAGGTCTACATAAAACAGAGCAGTTTTTACAGCCAACTAATCATAGCGACATGCTATTTAGTTTGGTATACGGTTTACCTGCCTTTTATAAAGTTGCGATAATTGAAGAGCACACTCTTCCCGCATGGCAGAGCCAACGTCGCAGTATTGAAGTAAGTGGTATTAACGAGCTGAGCTTTATTAATGACCAAGCTCACACTAACAGTGCGATTAGAGTTATTAGCGGTTCAAAAGTTGTATCCCCACGCGATAACGCAACGCAAATCTTTGCTTTTAGCTTAGTAAATGATACTCAAGAAGTGGTAAGTACATCAACCTTATACAGCTCAGATAAAAGAATCTCAAAGGTTGAAGGCTTAATTCAACCAAGTGATTTAATTGCGACTAGTGTCGGTCAGTACTTAAATTGTAAAGCGATTGCCAAACAAACAATGTTAGGTGTTAACCTATACAAGAAAAAAGACAATATGGGTGTTAATTACTCCCAAGGTGTAGTCATAGCATACAAAAAAGATAGGATCACATTAATAGACTCAGATGGGAATTTTAAAAACATCTCTGCCGCTGAAGGGTTCTCTATTGAGCAAGGTTTAGATATTCCATTTTTAGTACAAAGCATTAAGAAGTTAAAAACATTCACTCAATAACTGTAATCCTGACCTAGCTTGCTATAACGTCAAGCTAGGTTATAGTTTTTATTTTGGAACTGCGTTTTTAGCAACGCAAAATAAATTCATGGATGCCCTGCTATGATTAAACTTGTTAGTTACTTATTTTATTCACTTTGCATCTTTATCTGCTTTTATAATAACGCCACGACTTACTACAAATGCGTGACAGAAAAAGAGACTGTTTTTTCTCAGTTTCCTTGCGATCATCGCGCAACTACACACAAAGTAAATACCACAAACATACTGCAAAATGGCCCTGAAGTTGATTATAGAAAACAACTAAACGATCTTGAGCGAGAAAGGCTTTTGGCTGGGTTACAAGCTGAACTTCGCAGTAACAACCATAAATTAACGATACTCGATCGTGAAAAAGAGCGAGCTGAATACAAGCAACAACAGCGCCTTAACCATATTTTAGCCGACGATGAGAAAAATAGAATAACTAAAGATATTACCAAGAACATTAAACGAATTAATAAAGAATATAAAAAAGAAGTATCTGCTATTGCTAAAAAAATTAAAGAACTAGAAAAAAAAATATTAATATACAAATAAAACGCTCATAAAGCATTATGAGCGTGTTCGTAATTTAGCTTGGTTTTAAACTTAAAATAACATACCCTTAACACAATAGAGTATAAACTCTAACGTATACTAAGGAATGCTTATGCAGCCACATCGTATTGCTGAACTAATTTTAACTGGCTTTAAAAAGCACTATAAGCTATTTCAAAAAACCACGGCAAAAGCCCCTCTCGCTTTTGCTAATAAAGATTGGCAAGCAATTAACGATATAAGCCGCTTACGTATTAGCTATTATGATGATCGTGTTAACGAAACGACACAATTTTTAAAAATAGAACATCCTACAGATACCCTTGATGAGTCTCTTTGGCTTGCAGTAAAAAAAATATATCAACACTTTTTATGCTTTCATCCACAAGCAGAGCTTGCCGAAACATTTTATAACTCTGTATTTTGCCGTCTTTACCATAGACGTTACTTTCATAATGACTTTATATTTGTACAAGCCACATTAAAAGACGCGCCATCTGTACCGGTTGAATCCGAGTATAGAAGTTACTTTCCGGTAGTTGATGGTTTAAAGCCTACGATAAAACGTATTATCAATCACTTTGATTTTAAAGCCCCATTTGTAGATTTAGAACGAGATATACGCTTGCTTGTTAAAGCATTTTACAAACAAGCCCCCGATACTCACCACCAACCTTGGCAAATGCGCTTTGATATATTACATACTGCATTTTATCGTAACAAAGCGGCGTATATTGTTGGCCGTGTAGTTTCTCAAAGCGGTGTGCAACCTTTTATTATTGCAGTACTACATCATAAAGATAAAGGCTTATACTTAGACGCCTTGCTCACTAAATCATCACAAATGCGTGTTATTTTTGGCTTTGCGCGTGCTTATTTTATGGTGGAAACTCATGCACCTTCAGCGTTGGTAAGGTTTTTAAATCAGCTAATGCCAAACAAAACAATTGCAGAGCTATACAACGCGATCGGTTTTCATAAACAAGGCAAAACTGAATTTTACCGCGAGTTTTTAAGTCATTTAACGCATTCAAGTGATGAGTTTACAATTGCACCTGGTACACCGGGCATGGTGATGATGGTATTTACCCTCCCCTCTTTTGGTTATGTATTTAAAGTCATTAAAGATAAGTTTGGTGAAAGCAAACCATTTGGTCGCAACACCGTTTTAAAGCGCTATCAGCTCGTAAAGAGTCACGATCGCGTTGGGCGTATGGCTGACACTATAGAGTATTCTAATGTCGTATTTCCTTTGGCTCGTTTTGATAGTAATTTGCTTGAGCAATTACATAAAACAATTGGCTCCTCTATGATAATTGAAGGCGATTGGTTGATTATAAAACACCTTTACATTGAACGGCGCATGACACCACTAAATCTGTTTTTAGAAAACGCTGATGACGAAAGTGCAGCAGATGCAATAGAGGAGTACGGCCAAGCACTTAAAGAAATGATTGCCGTTAATATATTTCCTGGTGATATGCTATTAAAAAACTTTGGGGTAAGTAAGCATAAACGTATTATTTTTTATGATTACGACGAAGTACAATACCTTACAGATATGAACTTTAGAGAATTACCTAAAGCTAAAAATTACGATGACTATTTAATGAGTGAACAAAGTTACTCTGTCGCTCCACAAGATGTTTTCCCGGAGCAGTTATGTACTTTTGTTACACCTAACCCAACTTATAAACAGTTTTTATTAAGTACACATCCCGAATTAGTTGATGTTAGTTTTTGGAAGCAAGCACAGCAAAACATAAAAAATGGGCATGTGAGTCATATTTACCCATACCCGACAGCACAGCGCTTTATTCACCATTGGTAGGCGCTAAAGGACACACAATGAATATAAGTAAAATAGATTTAAATTTACTGGTTTACCTCGACACACTACTACGAGAATGCAACGTAACACGCGCTGCAAACCAGTTGAGTATTACACAACCTGCAATGAGTAATGGCCTTAAACGTCTTCGTAACCTATTTAACGATCCTATTTTAGTTCGTACCAGCGATGGTATGGTCCCAACTGAGCGTGCTTTGGAGTTACAACCTGTTATACGTGGCATATTAATGACTCTCGAAGAAACTCTAGCACCTAATCGAGAATTTGAGGCACGCCAAAGTAAACGTGTGTTTAGGATTATGGCCAGCGATTACGCTGCAAGTACCCTAGCGCCTAAACTGCTTAGTAAATTACATGACGAGGCACCCGACACCACATTAGATATACTTACCCCAAGTGATGTGACTTTTCATGATGTAGAAAATGGTAAAGTTGATATGGCTATCAATCGTTTTGAAAACTTACCACAATCTTTTCATCATAAGCGTATTTGGAAAGACAGTTTTTGCTGTTTAGTAAAAGCCGATAATCCAATAATTGAAAGCTTTAGCCTTGATAGCTATTTAAAAGCACGCCATATTTGGGTAAGTAAAACAGGTTTTGGTGTTGGTGTAGGAATGGATCCAAAAGACGTGCAAAAGCTAGGGTGGGTTGACGAAGCCCTCGCTCACTTTGGTAAACACCGTAATATCGCTACATTTACGCGTAATTACCATGTAGCGATTCATTTAGCAAAAGAGAAAAACCTTATTGCCACTCTACCATCTAAAGCCGCTAATATTTATGTCGACGATCCAGGACTTAAAATACTAGAACCTCCTTTTCCTATTCCTCCTTTTGAACTTGATATGATTTGGAGTCCACTGCTACACCGAGATGCGAGTCATATTTGGTTGCGCCAAAAAGTAGCTGAAGTTGCCGAGGAACTAAAGTAGCTTTATTACACAATACTTTGTAAAAATTGCTAGGCTAATAGAAAAAATTAACCTAGTAATTTAAAAATAAATAACAAAGCAATTAATATCAAATACTTATACATGAAAGGCATTATGGAATGACCTTTGCTTTTATTAGATTGAAGTTTATATTCATTTAATTAAAGAGGTCATTATGAACACCCATCAAGGATCAGAAGTAAATCATATTACAGACATCATTCAAGTAATGAACAGTGGCATCGACTTTTATGAAAAAGCCCTAGAAAAAATTGAAGACCCTGCAATTGGCGCTCTTTTTCAGCGCATGATCGATGCACGTAAAGTGAGTGTTGAGCGCTTGCAGCCCTATGCTATTAATGAAAAAGGTGAACGCGAAGATGGTTCTTCGTTCGCTATTGAAGCACGCCGTGCATACACTGGACTGCTTACAACATTTAGCTCACACAACGATAGCACCTATGTGAAGGAGCTAGAGGAAGTTGAGGATAAAACCCTTGAAGAAATTAAAGCCGCGATGGATAAACCACAACCTGCTGACTGTGAAGCTGCTTTGGCTAAAACACTACTAACAATGCAGAGTTGCCATGCAGAAATGAGTCGCATGAAAAACCATTAAACTTGATTTTGACGCCAAGCACCCAGCCATAGCGCTGGGTTTTTTATTGTCTTAAAGTATTCATTTATTTTATCTTACATATAACGACATAATTTATACAAATATTTAATATTATTAGAATATTTAATATTATTAGAATATTTAATTAACTATATTTTATTTTAGCTGTGCTAGTTTTATTAATAGGATCCTGAAACCTTGCTGTGGCGCCGTAGCTTTAAATTATAAATAAGGTCCCAATATGAAAAAAAAACTAGCTCAACTGCAAAATAATGCTGATGTAGATATGACTCCAATGTTAGACATTGTATTTATACTACTCATTTTCTTTATTGTTACTACTTCATTTGTTAAACCTGTGGCCATTGAGTTAAATCGTCCGCTCGATAGCCCTCAAATAGATAAACCGGTTAAAAATGCTTTATTTAGTATAGATGAAAGTAATGGGGTTTATTTCTCAGGTAGGTTGATTGACTTAGAGCAAGTGTCGACTAACCTAGCAATGTTTGCTGCAAAATATGAAATAAGTTCAGTATTGATAAAAGCTGACGAAAACAGTAATCACAACACTCTAATGAACGTGATGAATAATATTAAAGAGTATGAAAACTACTCCATTTCTTTAATCTCGAAATAATACTAAGCGGCTTAAATGTGGTCTATTTAACGATAAGAAAATCGTGTCGATAACCAGGTAAAAATTTCGTTGTTTAGTTGTTCCATATCAGAAATTTTTAACACAGTTAGGGACAGGTTTAAGCCCTCAAATTGATCAAGTATTGTTGCGGATGGGTATTATACCAATCTGCTTATATATGGGGTCTATTTAACGTTAAGAAAATTACGCTAGAACTAGGCAAAAATTTTTGTATTTAGTTGTTCTAAATAAAAAATTTTTAACGACGTTATAGTGCAATTTAATTCGTTAAATTGATCAAAGATTTATGCAGGTTGGTATTAGATATAGGATAACTCTTTAAAGTAACAAAAAAGGGCCTTGCGGCCCTTCAACTTTAAATAACAATAGGAGAGTTATTTATTAAAAACGATATTCTGCGCCTATGTAGTAATAAGCACCATTAAAACCAAATGGAGCCGAACGGCGAGAGTATTCAAATACACCGGAGCTGCTTACTACAGTGTTACCGTTAGCATCAACGATTGTGCCTGAACGTGAGTTACCAATTTTGTTTTTGTCTGGGTAAACGTCGAACAGGTTATTAGCACCAATATTCACAGATAAATCTTCTGTTACGAAGTAATTAACTTTAACATCCGTTAATATTTCTGCCGAATAAGTTTGGCTATCACCATCCTCTACGGTGTATTCACCAAAACGATTCAGTGATAAATTAACCGTCCAGTCATCACGTTGATAAAGCGCGCTTAAATTAATGCGATCCTCTGGTTGCCACTCTTCGATGATTGAAATCTCTTGTTCCGAGAATACATCTTCAACCGGCACAGTTTCTAAACCAGAACCTGATGGCGTAAATAACGATACAACATCAGTTTCAGTAAAGTTAGCCGCAAGTGTAAAATCAAGCGTACCGCCTAAGCCTTCTGTATTCCATGTTGCAACAAAATCGATACCACGAGTTTCTGTATCTGCACCATTTAAGAAAAACTGACCAGCGCCTGCACCTGAGCTAACTAAGGCCGCATCTAAGCTTGAAGAAAGCCCTTTACCCAAACGGTTACTAATAACAATCCGGTCGTCAATATCAATTGAGTAGTAATCAACTGTTAAGTTGATGTTATCTGTCACGTTGTAAACGATACCTAAACTACGGTTTTGAGATTTCTCTTCTTTGAGTTTTGGAATACCTAAACTTTGTGCAAGTGTTGAGTCATTTCTAAATGTCCCTACTTCCTCAGCAACTAATGTACCATTAGGGCCTGTCACGAACTGCGTACTAATATTGTTAAAGTATAGTTGTTGCATAGATGGCGCTCTAAAGCCTGAACTTAATGCACCACGTAATGAAATATCATCTGTAACCGACCAGTTACCCGCTAGTTTAAAGTTAACAGTATCACCAAAACCTTTGTAGTTATCGTAGCGAAGTGCGCCAGATATAATAACATCTTCAATAAAGTAGGCTTCTGCATCCATATAAAATGAAATAACATCGCGTGACTCGTCAACCGACGATGCTGGAGATGAACCACCAAAACCTTGTGTGCCACCAGATGCATCTTCACTGCCTACACCACCACTTAAACCATCGTAAATACTTACGCCATTGTTTGTATCATAATCTCGGTATGCATATTCATTACCTTCTAGGATACGGTATTCGTCAGTACGAATCTCAGCACCCATTGCTAAAGAATAATCATCAAAGTTTTGTGTGAAATCAAGATTGATTGTTTGTAGTGAGAGCTCCATGCCATAAGCGTATGCTTCACGTGGAATAGTTGTACGGATATCAGCTGCACTTAAGCCTTGGTCGTAACGTAAAAAATTAGCGTATGAAGCATTAATTGTGTCACTTGTCGTGTAATCAATGCTGTTTTCACCGTAAGTGTAGGATAAATCTAAGCTAGCATCGTTATCAAATTGTGTCTTATAACCAAAGTTATATGAAATATCATCGATCGTTGTGTTGATTTTTGGTAAGAAACCTAGCGGAATCGTCGCATCATTATCTTGTAGTACTGGATTGCCACCCGCATTTGCATTGTGACGGAAAAATGCAGCTGATTCGTTATCACGCGTTGAATAAGTAATAAAGCCATAAAGCTCGCCATCGCCTAACTCATAACCTGTATTAATTGTTAAACCAAACTGTTGAGAGTCGGCATCACCAATTCTAAATGTATCTCTGTCTGCGGTCACTTCTCGTGGATCGCCAGCCAGTAAAGTACCGTCACTTAATTCTGTACAACCGTAAAATTGGCATGAACCATGTAAACCAGCACGGTTAGTAGGTGAACGGTCGCGATAGTTAATTGTTGCATTTAAATAACCGTCATCGCCTAGTGCAAAACCTTTGTTAAAATCGACGTTAACTGTTTCGCCATCACCTTCTGAATATTGACCATAATTGATAGCCGCTTTACCGCCTTCACTACCATCTTTAAGTACAATATTAATTACACCGGCAATTGCATCAGAACCATACTGAGCCGCAGCGCCATCACGCAGAACTTCAATACGTTTAATAGCTGACGCAGGTATTGCATTCATGTCAGTACCCGCAGTACCACGTCCTACTGATGTATTAATATGAATAATACTTGCTTGGTGGCGACGTTTACCATTGATCAACACTAACGTTTGATCTGGACCTAAACCACGCAGTGTGGCAGGTCTTAATGCATCGGTACCATCACTAATCGACGAGCTTGAAAAGTTAAATGAAGGGGCAATAGACTGTAACATACGGCCAACTTCTGTTTGGCCCGTATTTTCAAGCGCTTCTGCACTTAGAATATCTACTGGAACGGGTAAATCTTCAACTGAACGTCCCGCTACACGGCTACCGACAATAGCAATTTTTTCAATTTTTTCTTGAGCAACTTCTTCTGCTGCATTCACACCTTGCGAATTTGCCGCAAGTAACGCTGGTAATATAGCTGCACTGACCGCTGAAAGCTTCATCATGTTGTTATCATTCCTGTTGATTTGTTTGAGTTTTATACTCAGTAATCCATTTTGATCAACAACCGCATCGAGCTCAGTTCCACCTAGTAATGCCTGTAAAGCATCAAGTTGGGTATAAAATCCATATACCGAATTTGCATCATACTGCTTAGCTAACTCATAAGAAAACACTACAGTTTGCTCTGTTTGCTTAGCAAATTCAATTAAGGCTTTGTCTGCTCGCTGCGCTTTTATATCAAATTGCACCATTTGCCCAGTGGTTTGCGTCGCGGCTTGTACACTGATGCTAAAAATAGCGGGAACAAGCACACTTAAACCACCCAATAAATACGTATGGTTACTGCGCAACTTATATAAACAGCTGACAAACAAAAATCCTCTATGGTTTTGTTTCTTTTTTTAATCTTTTTTTTACGTGATATCTTTATAGGTGCAACTTTATCTAACATTAGCTTGATTTGCATAGCTGCTACTTATGATTCTGTATGGCGTTTAAGACTAACTACATGCTCGCCTAAGCGTTCATGATCAATCGAAAAATTAGTTTGTAAGCTCTCAAGTAAGCCAGCTACATCGCCGGCTTTAAATACACCAGCCACTTTAATACTAGCAAGTTCAGCTGACGACAATTCAAAACGCGTTGCGGTATAACGGCTTACTTCATTTAAAGCATCGCTTAATTGTTCACCATTGAAAATTAACATACCATTTTGCCATGCTAAATCGCGCTGAACATCGCCCGCAGAAAGTTGCGTTATCGGCTTTGTTATACTTTGCTCAATAATCGCTTTCTCGCCCGAAGTAACAATATTTGCATTAATTTTGCGAATTTTTTGCGTACTATTATCAGCAAGTTGATATGCTTTAAAATCATTAGCATCTACAGCAACACTTGGGTCGGTAATCATCACTTTACCTTCGGTAACCACAAGTTCTAAATCTGATGAAGTATTGCGTTGCACATTAAATACCGTGCCTAACGCGGTAAAGCTTTTATCACCAGCCATAACACTGAACGGACGCGTCGTATCTTTAGCCACATTAAATCGCCCTTCTCCACGACTGAGTAATAGCTGCCTGCGCCCTTTGCTGTAAGCAACTTCAAGTAAACTATTGGTATTTAACTGAACAATCGTTCCATCGGGTAAAACATAAGTAGCTTGCTCACCTACTTTCGTTTTATAAATTTTAGTATAATTAACTTTAGCAAGTTCTTGGTTATAACCATTTTCTAAATTGATCAGTAAATAGCTACACACCATTAATGCTGCAAATAAACTGGCTGCAATCGAGTAAGAAAACATCCATCTATTTTTAGACTGTTTGCTACTACGGTGCGGGAATAAATGACTTAATTCGTTTAAAACAGATATTTCATCCCAAAGCTGAGCAAGTTCATATACAGCATCTTGATGAGCAGTGCTTTGCATCATCCACAATTTAAATTGCTCTTTTTCGTCAGCACTTAAGCCGCGATCTATTGCACTTATCCAATTACAGGCTTTTTCGAGAATTAAATCTTTTGAGGTAAATTGATGTACGTTGCTCATTTTGAAACCCTCTCTAGGGGTAACGATTGCACTGACATAATACTTGCATCAGGAAGTTCGTGGGTTTTGTCATGCTCTCGCATATACAACATAGTCTGTAGTAATCCTTTGGCAATGTGCTTTTCAACCGTACTTTGACTTAATTGCATCTCGCTCGCTATCTCTTTTTGGCTCATGCCGTATACTTTTTTTAATATAAAACATTTACGAATTGATACACTTAATTGCTCTGTGGCTTTACAAAAAAGTAAAAAGCGCTCTTTAGATGTGTATTCATCTTCTAGCTGCATTGATTTAAGTAATACAGGCAACTCACTGTCTTGCTCAAGGGATTCGTTAAATTTATTATCCCATTTAGCAATATGATTAAGTGCTAAATGCTTTGCTGTTTTAAGCATATAACTGCGAGTAAATTGAATATCTTGCTTTAAGTCAGCTTCATAGCTTTTTACAAATGTTTCTTGCACAATGTCTTCTACGTCATCGGGCTGAACTATTCGAGAGACAAAGCGCTTAAGTTGACTTGAAATATCAACAAATGTTGACGTAAACGTTATTTTTTTCGTCATCCTTAACTAGCACCTGTTGTTATTTTTAGTACCTTTAGATTACGAGTTTTGAGCATAAAAACAAGCAAAATGTTAACTTTGGGTTATTTATATGTATTGTTTTTAAAAAGGAAAGTTTATGAGTAAACTTTTAGACTATATACGATTAAGTTTTTTTGCGTGTGGTTTACTTTTAGGTGTGCAAATTCCTGCATTTGTGAGTGATTTTGGGCAATCACTATCAGCCCAATTAATTGAAGCTAATAATGCCGTTGCGCCTTTTAAAAGCGACGCAACTAAGTATTTCAATAATGATTTAAATAAGCTAATAAAACACTATCAAAATATTGATGATGAAATTGTGAACAAAGGGGCAAGTAATATCAGTACTCTTTACGAACGACAGCAAGATTTACAGATAGCCGTAAATAGGTTTGAGAAATCTCCGTATATATTTACTATGATCAGTGGCATGAGCGATATAAAGCAACAAGTATGGCAACGCTTTGAAGGTCAAATCATTTTAAAAAAAGACTCTATTATAGCCGCCATTGTTGCAGCCATAATAGTAGCCTTGCTTGCAGAGCTTACTGGTTATTTGTTTTTAACTGGAGTAAAACGCTCATTTAAACGCTTATTCGCAGCTCAAAAATAGTGATTTCATAAAATCATAAAATACATCGGTTTTACGGGTTGTTAAACTATTTTGCGGACGTAAAAACCAAACCGGTGCATCATCTTGTGCCATTACACCTGGCATTACTTCAACCAAAATACCGTTTTTAAGATCTTCATTAATCGCTATTTTTGACTTAATAGCGATACCATGACCTGCAATAGCAGCTTGTGTCATATTATCGGAGTTTGAAATAGTAAAACGTGTTTTAGCATTAAAGGTATGGATTTTTTTGTGTTCGTCAAAAAGCTTTAACTGGCGTTGCCACGGCAGGCAAACCCAATAATGTTCACTCAATTGCGTTAAATTTTCAGGCATGCCGTACTTTTCTATATAGCTAGGGGCTGCACACAGTATGCGACTATTGTTTACGATTTTACGAGAAAGTAATCCTGAGTCATTTAATTTTCCCACCCTAATTGCAACATCTTGAGCGTCATCAACCACATTTACAAAATGATCCGTTATTAAAAAATCAAGCTTTAGTTCAGGGTAAGCTTGCTCAAACTCATTGAGTTTAGGCATTACGTATTTTGAAAAAACCCATGGGGGCATTGTCACTCTTAGTAAGCCACTTACCGATGAGCTACGCGCACCAATACTATGCTCAGCATCGCGTAAAGCTTCTATTATGGCGCCAACTCGGGTGTAAAATATTTCTCCAGCGGGAGATAACCGTACTCGTCTGCTATCTCTAAAAACAAGCACTGTAGCAAGCTCTCGTTCTAGTTTACTTAAGCGATGGCTCACTGTTGCAGGCGATAAACGCTGCTCGCGGGCAGCAGCAAGTACTCCCTTATTTTCAACTACAGCTATAAATGTTTCTAGGTCGCTCAAATTATACACAAACTTGCCAATCTCTATTTTCAATGTTTAACATTTTCGAATGAAGCTTTTAGTTTTGCAATGTTTATTTAAATAACTGGAACACTATAATTGTAGATAGTTTAATTATTGAGGTTCAATCATGAGTTTAAAAGCGCAAATAGATGCCTATAACGTACAAAAAGAGGCCAAGTTACCAGCTGACGTTTTAGCATTAATGAACACTACAAACGAAGCGCTTATTGCACAGCATATTAAAGACAATGCGTTGCAAATTGATCAAAAAGTAGAAAATTTTAGCCTAGCCAATCATAAAGGCGAAAACGTTGAGCTTGCGGATTTATTAAAAAAAGGCCCAGTAATTATTAGCTTTTATCGTGGTGGCTGGTGCCCATATTGTAATTTAGAGCTAAAAGCACTTAACGACTACTTACCACAATTTAAAACTCAAAGTGCTCAGTTAGTCGCAATATCACCACAACTACCTGATGAGACTCTCTCAACTGCACAAAAAAACAACCTTGAATTTGACGTGCTTTGCGATGTGAGCAATAAAGTAGCTGAGCAATTTGGTTTATTATTTACACTTGATGAGCGTATCCAAGCGTTATATACACAATTTGGTATTGATTTTGAACACTACTACGGCGATAAAAGCTTTAAATTGCCGCTACCGGCTACCTATGTAATAAACCAAGAAGGTGTTATTACATACGCATTTTTAAGCGAAGATTACACCCTACGCGCAGAACCTATTGATGTTATGGCAGCACTTGAATCGGAGAATAATTAATGTCTATTTTAAAATCGTTAAAAACACTCACTCTTTCACTACTTGTGGGCACAAGCCTTGTATCTGGTTACGCCGTAGCTGATGAACCAAAAGAACAAGCAAAACCTAAAGTGCTTATTTTTGATGTAAACGAAACCCTACTTGATTTAACGTCAATGCGCACCTCTATTGGTAAAGCATTAGGCGGACGTGAAGATTTATTACCACTGTGGTTTTCAACTATGCTGCACCATTCATTAGTAGATACAGTAAGCGGTAGTTATCATGACTTTGGGCAAATTGGGGTGGCGTCACTCCTCATGGTCACTCAAAACAACAATATTGATATTACTAGTGAACAAGCTAAAACAGCTATTGTTACACCTCTTTTAACGCTTCCTCCACACAGCGATGTTAAAGAAGGACTGGCGAAACTCAAAGCACAGGGCTATAAATTAGTGAGCCTTACAAATTCTTCAAACAAAGGTGTAAAGGCACAGTTTGAAAGCGCTGGTTTAATATCTTACTTTGATGCACGTTACAGCATTGAAGATATTAAAATTTACAAACCAGACTTACGTGCGTATGAGTGGGTACTTAAAAAGTTAAATGTAGCTCCAAATGAAGCAATGATGGTAGCAGCCCATGGCTGGGATGTTGCTGGTGCTAAAGAAGCGGGTTTACAAACCACATTTATAGCACGCCCAGGTAAAGCACTTTATCCATTAGCTAAAAAACCAGATCACGTTGTGAAAGATTTACATGAATTAGCCGCTCTACTTAAATAAGTATGCGCTGATGAATCAATACCCAAGCGGCCAATGTTAGGATGACATTGGCCGCTTTTTTATAACTCCTAGAGCGTGTTTAACTTTACGGTATTTATTCTCATAATCAGCATGTTAAAAAATTGAATGTAAACAAAGTATTTAGCCCGCTATGCGTTATTTTATCTGCTAGCAATTTAGTACTCACAACGCTACTATTAACTAAATACGTGGTGGAGAGTGTAATGAAAAGTCAAAGATTAGGTGAGTTTGAGCAATACTTTCAAATTGATGAAAGTATTAGAGTGAATTTATTAGCTGTGACAAATAAGCAAGTCCCTAAGTCACAGCTTGAGCTTGAAGACGATATTCCTCCATTATTTAAATTAGCCAACGAAGTCAGTGAACTCGAACAAAGTTCTTTGCGTCCTCTGCGTAACTTAGGCGATATAGCACAAGAGTTAGCCGCTTTTTTACAAGCACAGTCACGTAAAATAGATTTAATAATGAGCCATATCTTGGCCTCAGAACAAGCCCAAGATAACGCAATCCAATGTGACAGCTATGGCGGTGGCGGTATTCGCTTTACATCACCCGAAGTACACTCAATTGGCCAAGCATTTAGAACAAAACTGTTTTTGCACCACGAAGCCTCTGCGGTTTATTGTTACACCGAAGTTGTGGCAGTAGAAAAACAAGATAGCGAACATTACCAATACACCCTACTCTTTACCGCAATTAGAACCACTGACCAAGAACTTATTGTTAGAGCAAGTTTACATGCTCAAACCCGCCAACTTAAAAAACGTCAAGAACTTGATCAAAACCAAGCCGATCTAAACAGTGATAATTAGCTGACATCTTTATGTAAAATGCTAAACTAGCGTCATCTTAATTAGTATATAAAATTCATGAACTTTAGACTTTTACCAGAATGGGCCGAGCAAGACGCTGTTATGCTTACATGGCCTCATAAAGACACAGATTGGGCTGATAATTTAGCACGTGTAGAACCTGTATATATTGAGCTTGCTAAGCATATAACAACGCAGCAACAGCTTGTTATTGTGGCGCATAACAGTGCCTTAAAAGTGCATATTACAGCTTTACTAAATAGTGCTAACGTCTCTCTTAATCGTGTTCATTTTGTAGTAACGCCTACTAACGATACATGGGCGCGCGATCATGGTCCGCTTACTTGCGCCGCTATTGATTCACCAGAGCAATTAAAAGTATATGATTTTACTTTTAATGGTTGGGGCAATAAATTTGAAAGCGCATTGGACAATCAAATTAATCGTACTTTGGTAAAAGAGCTAAGTAGCACAAACAACCAATATCAAGCGCTCGATATGGTACTTGAAGGTGGCGGTATTGAAATAAACGAGCACGGTGTGTTGCTAACAACCAGTGAGTGTTTGCTTAATAAAAACCGTAACCCTGATTTAAACCCAAATGATATTGAAGCACTTTTAAAAGAGCACTTAGGCGCGACCAGTTTTTTATGGGTTGAACATGGCTATTTAGCGGGCGATGACACCGACAGCCACATTGATACTTTAGTGCGTTTTGCACCAAATAATACCCTTGTATATGTGCAGTGTGACGATAAAACTGATGAGCACTTTAGCGCACTTGATGCGATGGAAAAACAACTAAAAACCTTTAAAACTGCCGATAAAACCCCATATAACTTAATTGCGTTACCGTGGCCAAAAGCCGCTTATGACGATGAGCAAACACGCTTACCGGCTACCTACGCTAACTACTTAATTATTAATAATGCTGTGCTTGTGCCAACGTATAATGATGCCAATGATGAGCGTGCTCTTGCGCAAGTTCAAAAAGCATACCCACAACACACTATTATTGGCGTTAATTGCCAACCAATAATTGAACAATTTGGCAGCCTGCACTGTATTACAATGCAATTACCTCGTGGATTTTTAGCTGGAGCAGCACAATGACAAGCCCTGCAAAATTAACCGTTGCATTAGTGCAACAAAGCAATACCGATAACGCTCAGGACAATATGGCAAAATCAATGAGTGCCATTCGTGAAGCAGCTCAAAAAGGTGCAAAACTGGTTGTACTTCAAGAGCTACACCGAAGCCTCTATTTTTGCCAAACCGAAAATGTTGACGTATTTGATTTAGCCGAAACCATTCCAGGCCCTAGCAGTAATGCCTTAGGTGAGCTTGCTAAAGAGCTAAGCATTGTTATTGTTGCCTCTTTATTTGAAAAACGCGCTACGGGCCTTTATCACAATACTGCGGTTGTATTAGAGCAAGACGGCAGCATTGCGGGTAAATACCGTAAAATGCATATTCCTGATGACCCAGGTTTTTACGAAAAATTTTACTTTACCCCAGGTGATATCGGTTTTGAGCCTATTCAAACATCGGTGGGTAAATTAGGCGTGCTAGTATGTTGGGATCAATGGTTTCCTGAAGCTGCACGTTTAATGGCAATGGCAGGCGCTGAAGTGTTAATTTACCCAACCGCTATTGGTTGGGATCCTAACGACGACATTGCTGAGCAAACTCGTCAAAAAAATGCGTGGGTTATTTCCCAGCGTGCCCATGCTGTTGCCAATGGTGTGCCAGTAATTAGTTGTAATCGCGTAGGTCATGAAAGTGACCCAAGCGGGCAAAGCGATGGTATTGCGTTTTGGGGGAATTCGTTCATTGCAGGCCCACAAGGTGAGCTATTAGCAGAGGCGAATAATACTGATGAGCAAATTTTAGTAGTAGAAATTGATCAAAAACGCTCAGAAAACGTAAGACGTATCTGGCCTTTCTTACGTGATAGACGAATTGATCACTATAAAGACCTAACAAAAATATACCGAGACTAAGTAAACTTAACTCAAGATGGCTCTTACTTGCTAAGAGCCAACTATAAATGGAGTAATAAATGGCGTTTGAGCAATGGGCAGCCTTGCCTTGGGTAAAATCTCAAAAAGATAAAATTCAATGGGGCCAGCTAAGCGGAAGTGGTTTAAGTATTGCCATTGCTGAAGGCGTTAAACAACAAGACAACTTAGTCTTGATTGTTACGCCTGATACACCAAGCGCACTACGCCTTGAAACAGAATTAGAATATTTATTACCCGATAACCCAGTCATGGTATTTCCTGATTGGGAAACTCTGCCATACGATCACTTTTCTCCCCATCAAGATATTATTTCAGCCCGTTTAGCCACTTTAAATACCTTAAAAAAAGAACAACAAAGTGTGTTAATTGTGCCTGTATCTACTCTAATGTTGCGCACAGCCCCTGCCTCGTTTATTTACGGTTCAACAATAAACTTTAAAGTGGGCGACAAGCTAGACACACATAACTTTCGTGACAACTTAGAGCAAGCTGGTTATTTAAATGTTCAACAAGTAATGGAGCACGGCGAATACGCTATACGCGGCTCAATCGTTGACTTATACCCAATGGGTAGCCCACACCCATTTAGACTCGACTTTTTTGATGACGAACTCGATACCATTCGCTTATTTGATGTAGAAACACAGCGCTCTGATGAAAAAGTAGATAAAATTGAGCTACTTCCAGCGCATGAATTTCCTACTAACGACGCTGATATTGAACGTTTTAGAATAAGCTACCGTGAAAAATTTGGCGCAAGCTCGCAGCAAGATTCAGTATACATGCAAGTAAGCAAAGGTAACTGGCCTGCAGGTATTGAATACTACATGCCGTTGTTTTTTGAAAAGCTCGCGACTATTTTTGACTACCTGCCAGATACAACAACTGTTATGCAGCTGGGTGATTTAGAGCATGCGGCAGATAACTTTTGGCACGATGTAAATGTACGCTATGAAAACCGCAGAGTTGACCCACTTCGTCCATTACTTGAACCCAATGCACTTTATCAGCCTATTGAAGAGCTGTTTTCTAATTTAGGCAATTTTGCACGTATTAGATTATCCCTTGCAAAGCTTGGTACTAAAGCAGGCAATAAAAACTTAAGCGTTAGCGAGCTGCCTACTATTCGAATCGACCATAAACAGCATGAACCTTATGGCGCGTTTATAAATTATGTAGCAGAGCAAAAAAAGAAAAAAGGCCGCATATTACTCAGTGTTGAATCGGACGGTCGTCGCGAATCATTGCTGAGCATTTTAAAACCAAGCGGTTTAAAATTTAAAGAATTTGAAACACTCGAACAATTTACAAAAAGCGCGAGTGACGTAGGCTTAATAGTAAGTCCGCTTGAGCAAAGTGTCGTACTTGGTACTAAACCAAGCCTTTCTATTATTACCGAGCAAGAACTGCTTGGTATAAAAGTATCTCAGCGCAGACGCCGCAAGCACAAGTACGAAGCCAGCCAAGATGCGCTAATCCGTAATTTAGCTGAGCTTAAGGAAGGACAACCTGTTGTGCATCTCGATCATGGTGTTGGGCGTTACCAAGGTTTGCAAACAATTGATGCCGCAGGTGTAATTACTGAGTTTGTTACGATTACTTACGCAAGTGAAGCTAAATTGTACGTGCCCGTATCCGCATTGCATATGCTGAGTCGTTACTCTGGCGGTGAAGAAGCTAGCGCCCCGCTGCATAAACTTGGTTCAGATGCATGGGAAAAAGCAAAAAAACGTGCGGCTGAAAAAGTTCGTGATGTAGCAGCAGAATTACTCGACATTTATGCACAGCGCCAAGCAAAACCTGGTAATAAATTTACCCTAGACGCCCCTGCATATCGCCAATTTAGCGATAGCTTCCCGTTTGAAGAAACTGACGATCAGCGCAACGCCATAGAAGCAGTGTTAGGCGATATGCAATCAAAGCAAGCCATGGACCGCTTAGTGTGTGGTGACGTAGGCTTTGGTAAAACAGAAGTGGCCATGCGCGCTGCTTTTGTAGCGGTTAACGATGATAAACAGGTAGCCATTTTAGTGCCCACCACCTTGCTGGCTCAACAACACTATGAAAACTTTAAAGACCGCTTTGCTGATTTTCCTATTGAAGTTGGTGTACTTTCGCGCTTTAACTCCACTAAAGAGCAAAAAGACACGCTTGATAAAATGGCCGACGGTAAGCTCGACATAGTTATTGGCACACATAAACTTATTCAACATGACATTAAATTTAACGATTTAGGCTTATTAATTGTTGATGAAGAGCATCGCTTTGGTGTTCGCCAAAAAGAGAAAATTAAAGCACTGCGCGCTGATGTAGACATACTCACACTGACTGCAACGCCAATACCTCGTACACTTAACATGGCCATGAGCGGCATGCGCGATTTATCAATAATCGCAACGCCGCCTGCTAAACGTTTAGCGGTAAAAACCTTTGTGCGTCAACGCGATGTAGAACTAATACGCGAAGCAGTACTGCGAGAAATTAAACGCGGTGGCCAAGTTTACTTTTTGCATAACAATGTAGAAACTATTGAGCGTGTTGCACAAGAAATTAGTGAATGGGTGCCGGAAGCGAGTGTGACTACAGCTCATGGCCAAATGCGCGAGCAAGAGCTTGAGCAAATAATGACTGACTTTTATCATCAAAAATACAACGTGCTGGTATGTACCACAATTATCGAAACAGGTATCGATGTACCTACGGCCAATACCATTATTATGGATAGAGCAGATAAACTCGGCCTTGCGCAATTACACCAATTACGTGGGCGAGTGGGTCGAAGCCACCATCAAGCGTATGCCTACCTACTAACAGGTGACCCTAAAGCGCTTTCTAAAGATGCGAGCAAACGCTTACAAGCAATCGAATCGTTAGAAGATTTAGGTGCAGGTTTTGCCCTCGCTACACACGATTTAGAAATACGTGGTGCGGGTGAGTTACTTGGCGATGATCAATCAGGTCAAATGCAAACCATCGGCTTTAGTTTGTATATGGAAATGCTCGAACAAGCAGTAAATGCGCTGCGCGAAGGTAAAGAACCAACGCTTGAAAACCTACTTCAAAAACAAACCGAAGTAGATTTAAAACTGGCTGCATTATTACCTGATGACTACATACACGATGTAAATGCACGCTTAGGTATGTACAAGCGCGTTGCTAGTTGTGCTAACCTTGATGATATGGATGAACTACAGGTCGAGTTGATAGACCGTTTTGGTTTACTGCCTGATGCTGCTAAAAACTTATTTAGCCTGCAGCAACTTAAAATGCAAGCCAGTAATTTAGGCATTACAAAAATTGAAGCGAACCCTAAAGGCGGTTACTTTGAGTTTAGCCAAGATACCAAGGTTAACCCTAGCTTCATCATTGGCTTGATACAAAGTGCGCCTAAGGTGTACAAAATGGATGGCGCAAATAAACTGCGCTTTGCAATTAGTGAGGCAAATGCCCGCGAACGCTTAA
This sequence comes from Pseudoalteromonas sp. BSi20495, assembly GCF_000241185.1. Classification (NCBI taxonomy): domain Bacteria; kingdom Pseudomonadati; phylum Pseudomonadota; class Gammaproteobacteria; order Alteromonadales; family Pseudoalteromonadaceae; genus Pseudoalteromonas; species Pseudoalteromonas sp. BSi20495. Next base: position 53,953 of record NZ_BADY01000175.1, on the reverse strand, counting down.
AAATGGTCACTGCAATGATTGCAGATTTCGAAAAAAAGGTTAGCCATTAATGTTGCTAAAAAAATCGCTTGTTGTTTTATGCTGCTTATTTAGCAGCACTGCATTTGCAGAGCGTTGGTTTGAGGTTGAGGTGCTTGTATTTAAACAACTCCCCGCCCCTTACTTACAAGAAGACTTTAGCCTTAAACACAAAGCTATCGAAGATAAGAACACCCTAGACTTACTAACACCTCTTTATAAAGAGCAAGCAATGCAAGCGTGTATTGATGGTGACGTTCGTTTTCAAAAACGCTCATTTACCGACTCTTTAGTTAATCTAAATCCACAGTCGAATGTGTGTGACGATAGTATTGACTATATACAAAGCTACGATGAACTCCCGGTAACGCCAATTGCTGAAACGCAAGAAACTATGGAACAAACCTACCTCTTATCACCTGAACAATTACAGTTTAAAACTCAATACACAGAGCTTGTACGAAAAGGATTAACACCTATTCTGCATACTGGTTGGCGCTTTGAAGAAGCGAGTAAGTCCCGTGCACCAAGCGTGCGCTTAATTGCAGGTAAACATATAAGAAATAACATAAACACCATTCCTAGCTACTCAAACCCCGATTTTGTCAGCTTACTAAACTCCCAACCTAAGCTATTTAACGATCCAGATAAACTAAACGTTAATTGGGAATTAGAGGGCTTATTTAAAATCCATCTACGTCATTATCTCTACATAACAGCCGATTTTGATATCAGTCAAAAGCTAGAAAATGGCGACATAGAATCGGCCCGCTTTTCACAGTTTAGACGTGTGATAAGCAGCGAGATTCATTACTTTGATCATCCTCGTATGGGAATGATTGTACAAATAAGAAAATTTAATCATTAATCGTATTTACCAAATAGGAAATAACAATGAAAAAACTCCTCATTATTGTGGCTACACTTAGCCTTGCAGCTTGTTCAAAAGTAAGCTTAGAGAATTACGAAAAAATAGAAATCGGAATGGATAAAACTGAAGTAGAAACACTATTAGGTAGTGCGGATAACTGTGTAGAAAAAACACTTCATACTAATTGCGTTTGGGGTGATGAGACTAAAAATATAGAAATCACATTAGTATCAGATAAAGTAACTTTATACAGTAAGCACGGTTTAACTAAATAGACGTATACTTATAGAAAAAGGAGGGCAGATTTAAATCTGCCCTCCTTTTTTATACTAATTGCATTAAATTAGTGAGTTATTTAATTCGCTAGAATGATCATGTTTTTAATAAAAGGTGTATTATTTTGTAGAATAAATAAGTTCTATATTGACTATTTTACTGCGATTAAGGGTAATTTTATAACGTTGGTAAAGCTTTTTATCCTCTTCAGTTAACACCAGCACCATGTTTAATTGATAGCGCCTTTCTACTGCCTGCTTAGAAATTTTATTACTGTCTAAATGATATAACTTGCCCTCTCCCCGCTTTAAGTAACGTGCAAATGGTGCAAGGTTAAAATGTAATGTTTGCTGTAGCGTATCGTAACCTGGTAAAAATTCTTTTGCGCTTACACGCGTTTCACTTGCAAAATGCAACCACTGAGCCGCTTGTTTATTTTGCTGACGACGTTTTGAAAAAATAGATTTAACTTCTTTAGGGATTTTTTTAAAACGTGTGTATTCGAGCCAAATAAACTGACTCGCTATTTTATCTTTAGTAATGCTATTTTTAAAACTAAATCGCCATTTAGGTCTACCCTGCACAATAGCCCGCCAGATTACACGTGTTATGTCTTCTTTAAATATTTCTCGTAAGCCATAGATCAGCCCTAAAATCAAAATAAGGGTTGCAGTTACTTCTGTAAAACTTGAGCGCGCGTTTAATATTACCACCATCACAAAAGCCATTATAACGGCCGTCACTGTGCCTTTAACCAAACGTTTTAGATAGCTATTCAAAAATCGCGTTTGCCGCTGTAATATAACGCCATGCTCAATTAAGCGTTGTAGCAAGCGCATCTTATTCGTTATTCGATTAGCATCTTGCATGGTGGTTTCAGAATTATAATTTTTATCAGCGCGGTACGTATTTTCATTTTTACAAAATTGTAGTAACTCATTACGTTCTTTTGCATAATCGCTGCTACGTGGGCCTTCATCTAAAAGCTTTAAAAAAGATTGCTCAACATGCCAACTCAAGTAATTATCGGCATTGGTAAAAAATGGCAGTAACTTTTCATCATCAGGCGTATATCGACGCAGCTTTTTTAAAAGTCCTTCACTTTGTTCGTACACTTCATTGGCGCGTTTATAAAAATCATCAGCCTCGCTAATTTTTAACGCATCTTTTATATCGGCGTCGAGTGCTAAACGTACTTGGTAACAGAATAAATTAAGATTTTGCCGATAATCTTGCTGTTCGCCTTTGTTTTTACTAACAAAACGACTTCGCACCAAGGGCAAATGAATATTATTAGCGTTATACGCTAAGTGCGATTTAAAATGGTTATTAAAGTAGGATTCTTCAGTGAGGGTTTGCGGATTAATCCCCATTTCGTTCGGAATCGAAAAGTACAGATCAATACGCTGCTCAGAACGGGGGTTCAGTTCTGGTTCAATGACAAAAGATAAGTTTTCGTCTTGTTTTAACAATCAGTTCTCCTTCTAATAATGGTATTAAGTGTACTTGTCTCCTTTGTTTTGTTCAATAAAAAGGCCTATATAATGATATAGGTAAAGTAAAAGCAAAATACAGGGCTACAGAAAAATAAAACTTTTATGTAGCCCATATTAAGCTATTTCCTATAGTACGTATTCATATTATAGAGGTCTAGGACGGGTTCCTGGTTGGCCTGGTTTCGGAGGCGGCTGCTTATATTCTAATGTTGTAATTGAGCTAGTGTAAGTATCTGATTTACCTTTATCTGTTGACGTCAATGTAACGCTAAAGTGACTTTTATTAGGGCCTGAAGGGTTTCTTAAACGAACTTTAAAGGTGTCACCTTCACCTTCAGTATGATATCCATTCCCAGTTACAGACCATTTATGATAGAGTTTATTTCCGTCTATGTCTGTCGACCTAGCAGAAATAGTAAAGTTAGTATGGCTTCTGTCAGGCTCTATTTTGGTAACGAAGAAATCTGCTTTTGGAGTATGGTTCTCTTTAACGTCGATATACGCGAAATCACAGCCCTCGATATATAAAGTATCTCCCTGGTCAATGTCTAAAGTAGGAGCTAAACCTCTGACTTCGCCACCGTAAGAATCACCGCCTATTCCAATACCAATGTTAAATTCTTCTGATAGCACAAAGCTTTTGACTAAATATTCACCCGTTTCATTGAATGAATACTCTACATCATTGTCGTGTGCTTTATCACTAAAAGCTCTTATTCCATCACCAAACTCCCAATAATAAAAAGAGTCTGCAAGTAATTTTGTTGCCCCTCCATGCCTATACGCACTAAGCCTAATCGGAACTCCCTTATATGCAGTAATTACTTTCGCTAAGTAGTCTTCCTGATTTTCAATGCTATACGTTGACTTATAGGCAGACGTACTATTTACTATGGGCATATCTTTATATGCTCTGGAACCGCCACAAGTAGATATAAAACCATCTGCAAAAGTACCATAGCCATAGTCAAACATCCCACCATAATCAAACTGCTTATACCAGCCCATCATTGTAACTGGCCCATCAGTATTATAGTAAGGATCCATATAATTCCCTGGCGGAGCATAATCGCCAGGTTCAGGCCAATCTTGATATATATCGAATTCTTCTCCCCTAAATATTACACCGTAGAGGTTGGTCAATGTATCCCAAGCTACATCTCGTGGATTATAATCAGCATGAACATTTGTAGACGAAATTACTGCTGCTAATAAACTTAACTTTAAAGTCTTTCTCATATAAATAAACCCTCTTTCCTTGTTTAAAAATTGCCCTTATAAATAACTAATCAAGGCAGATTATCAAAATAGTTCGAATTGCATAAAGCCATTAAAACCTAATATAGGTACTTGCTTATTCTTAAAAAGGCTCTATAAATAGAGCCTTAATACGATTAATGTGCTAATTAAAACTTGTAGTTTACACTTGCAAAAACACGTGAACCAATTACATCATAAACTTCTGGAACAGTACCCATATCGTTACCACCTAATACTTTCTCAGGCTCTTTATCGAAAATGTTGTTCATGCCGCCAGTAAATCGTAATGCATCATTCAAGTTGTAGCTCATTGAAATATCGTGGTAAATAACGTTGTCAGTACTAAAGTTTTCACCGTAGTAGTCACCATCCATTCCACGGAGGAATCTTGCGTTATAAAGGATATTTAAAGAATCCGTTATATCGTAATTAACTGAAAGGTTAGACTTTATTTTAGAGTAACCACCGATGTTGCCATCAATAGTGCCGGTGTAATTAATGTCATCTTCTTCAAACTTAATTAAATAAGTTGTATCAAGGTTTATACGGTAGTTATCTGCAGAGTAGCTAATATTCCAATCAACACCTGATGTTTCTTGAGAACCTACGTTAGTTAGTGCTGAACTTAGGTTAGATAAGTCACCAGATTGTGTGATATTTACTGATGAACATGATTCTGAGTCACCTGCAAAACAGCTATTCATTTCGTTTTGAACATCTAAGCGAGTAATCGCATTAGTAATATCAAACTTCCAGTAATCTAGGGTTGTTGATAAGCCGTCAGCTACTTCCCAAACCATACCAAAAGTGAAAGAGCGACTTTCTTCGGCTTTAAGATCGTTATCGCTTGTGTAGTTTACAAGTATTTGAGCATCTTGTTCGTTGCCCCATGGATCAGCTAGGTAATCGTACGAACCTGAGTTACCACCAAACAGTTCTGATACGTTTGGTGCTCTAAAGCCAGTAGCTAATACAGAACGAACCATAAACTCTTCAGTTACATTCCACGTTGCACCAAGTTTCCACGTTGTTTCGCCACCAAAGGTAGAGTAGTTATCGTAGCGAGCAGCACCTTCAAGGGTAACAGTCTCTAATACCGGCATAGATGTTTCAAAGTAGATAGACTGTACTGAGAAATCACCTTCAGTTGGATCTTGTTGTGCAGCTGTGCTCTCACCAAGCTGAGTAATTAGATCTGGTGTGTAGTAACCACTTTCAAAGCGGTTTTCTACACCGATTGCGTAACCAATATCACTTTCTGTTACTGCGCTATAACCAGCTGAAAGAATAAATTGCTCGTTACCACCTTCGTTTGACTCAGTATAAATTGAATCGTTAGATGTTAATAAGCTACGATCTAAAGAATCACCGCTGAACCAAAGAGCTTGGTTTGCATAAATGCTTTCTTCAACTCGACTTGCATTAATTGAGTTTTGAACTTTATCTTTTGAGTCATTACGACCGTAAGTTGCACTTACATCCCAGCTTGCATCGTTATCTAATAAACCTTGTAATGCAACAGATACACGGTAAGTGTCAGTTTCTTGCTCATAAATACGAGGACCAGCATCAACCATTCTTCTTCTGTACTCTAAAGAGTCAGCAAGATCGCCTGTATCTGCGTCACGGAAGCTATCTGTGTAAGTTGAATCCAAGCTAGAAGTACTTAAATCAATACTTGCTGGTTGTGGTGCAAGTTGTTGGTTAGATTCACGACGTGTATACATCAAATCAACATTAAATGTAGTGTCTGAGTCTAGCTCTTTGTCAAAACTAGTAAATAAGCTGTATAGCTCATTAGGTGTTTGAGCATAGCTTGATGTTGTGAAGTCGTATGAAGTAGTTCTATCTTCAAAAGTACTATTACCCTGGTAAGTTCTACCGCCCAGTGTTCCTTCAGGGATATATGAAGACTCGCCAGGCTCTACAAAACGACGATCCGACTGAATTACTTCACCACGGTTTGAGTATTGAGCACCAACAACTAAGTTGCCATCGGCAATATTCATTCCGTGTAATAAACTAACACCGTAGTTATTACCATCAGCTTTTGTAGTGCGGCTGCCTTCAACGTTAAGCTCTGAACCTTCAAAATCTTTCTTTGTTATGATGTTAACAACACCAGCAATTGCATCAGAGCCATATACTGCAGACGCGCCGTCTTTTAAGATTTCGATAGACTTGATCATTGCTACAGGAATGGTATTTAAATCAACAGAAGAATCTGCGCCGGTACCTGAAGAAACCATACGACGACCATTTAATAATACCAGTGTACGTTGTGAACCCATACCACGTAAGTTAACTGTCGCAGAACCACCTGAACCATTATTACTTGAAGCGCCTAAGCTAATACCTGCAGCGGATGGCTGAGTAGAAAGTATGTCAGCAACCGATGTGAAACCACTTTTTGCAATGAAGTCATCACCGATAACTGTGATTGGGCTTGCTGTTTCCATATCAGTACGGTTAATACGAGAGCCCGTTACCTGAATTTTTTCAATTGATGTAGCTGCTTCGTCAGCCGCTAAAACTTGCACACTTGAGAACATCGGGATTGCTGCGATTACAGCTAAACCAAGAGTTGATTTTTTCATTAAAGAACCCTACTTGTTGGAAATTTACCGTGATTGGTAATGCTCACTTGTTATAAGAATAGTGAGTCAGGTCGGCAACTTAGGCGCTTTTAACTGAACGAAAACTTAACGAGCGGTCAAATTTTAATTTCCGTAAAAATAGAATAACCAGTAAAGGTACACACGTTACAGATTGTTTCATTGTTAATTAATAAATACACATAAATATCAGTGATTTATATGATTTATGATACATTCGAAAAACATCTGAAATCAAAATGATTCACTTTGTAATCAAATGTAATTAGTGGAAAAATATCCCGATATTTGATTAATTAACAAGTTAATCACAGCGCATTATTAAAACCGCAAAACTAAATGTTAATTACTAACCATATTTATGCAGAATGAGCGATTAATTAGTCTTATTTAGCTGCTTAGGAGGCGTTTCAGGAGAAATTTTTTATTCAGGAAACATTAAAAATTGAACTTTTTAAAATCACATCAAAAGTAAATATAATTTTAGCCATGGCTTACTTTTAGATATTTATTTTAAGAGCATACATTTACTTTTTAGCTTAAGTAAAAGCCTGTTTCGTACCGTTGCTTTATAGATAGCTGACAATAATCATTAAACACCAAATACTCGCTGTTCAAAATATCTCTTTAAAATGTTTTTTGCTGGCCTAGTAGTTACAAGTGATCAGAACTGGGCTTTGCTTAACCTGAAATCGGATTACTTATTCTTTAGTGTAGGACTGTGGATATAAACTAGGAATGGCTATCAACAAGGTTAGGTCATAAATTGCGTCATCACTTTAATAAGTTCCTACCCAATCAATAAAAACTTAATACGTACTAATTTATGTAAAAGCTTTAAGGACTGTTGACCTTGCAGAATTAAGTTTGTTCTACGTAATGGAATTTAATCACGGCGCGAGATTTGTAACCTTGCAGGCTAAAAAAGCGAGCTACAAAGGGAAATCATCCCTAGGTCTAATTCATAGGGCGGCACATGTTTGGCATTTATACTGTGTTATCACCGCTTGGTTGAAATAAAAATACTGCGCAGGCGTACGCTGCCTAAAAACGATGCATTCTGCTGAAAATTCAATCTCGAAAGATAAACCGCTTCTGAGTGATCTAATTAATTTAAATATCGTAACTTTATATGTTAGTACGTTACATAAAAATTATAGTTAAGTACCTGTTCTACTAAAGATGTTTGATTAAGTATTGTGAGCTCCAAGCGCCAAAGCATATTCTTTTCAGAGCAAATACCGACCATAGTGTTGCTTTGCCAAAGTCCACCCTTTCTTATGAACTGTTGAGGTATGTACCCCATATACATAGTAACGCCTTTTAATTTTGCGTCTGTAATGTGCAACCCGTTTGGTAGCTCACTGAAAATTGTAAATGGAGTTTCGGGGGAAAGTGTAGAATTGCTTAACCATACTTTAACACCACTTGGGAAAGTACATGGTAAATTGGCATCACATTGCGTTGTTTTTAGAAGCTGGGCTTCATTTTTTTCAGAAAAATCACATGCTATTAATAAAAAAAACGCTATAAAAAATATGGGTAATCTATATATAAGCATAACAATCTCGCTGTAAATAAAAGCGAATACTAATAATCGGGTCTATAAATAACAAGTGGGAGTGTTACTATTAGTCGAAATATGGCACAAACTGTATCAAAAAATAAACAACAAGCTCACAAAGTTTGATTGATGTCATAATATTACGTAATTGACCTATCTTTTTTAGGTCAAAAAATTTATCATTTCACCCGCAAAAATTAAGGGTTTCTCGAGTTTGTTTTCTGAAGCATTCATGCTTTGAACGTTTTAGGTAACATGCTTGTGAAGTAATAGTAGGCCCCACTTTTTAAAAGTGGGTAATTCATTTCTAAACGCATTTATTGCAGCGGAAGCCAGAAAATGAGCCAAACAGTAGCATCACAAACTGAGTATAACTATAAAGTTGTACGCCAATTCGCTATTATGACAGTGATTTGGGGCATCGTTGGCATGAGTATTGGGGTTCTGATTGCTGCCCAATTAGCTTGGCCAGCACTTAACTTTGATACACCATGGTTAACATACTCTCGACTACGTCCGTTACACACGAACGCAGTAATTTTCGCATTTGGTACTAGTGCACTTTTTGCGACGTCTTATTACGTCGTACAACGTACTTGTCAAACGCGTCTTTTCTCAGACAAACTCGCCGCCTTTTCATTTTGGGGCTGGCAGCTGGTTATAGTATTAGCAGTAATAACGCTTCCTTTAGGTATTACTAGCTCAAAAGAATATGCAGAACTTGAGTGGCCAATCGATATTTTAATCGCTGTGGTTTGGATTGTTTACGCCATTGTATTCTTTGGTACTTTAATCAAGCGTAAAGTGTCGCACATTTATGTTGCTAACTGGTTCTATGCTGGCTTTATAATTACTGTTGCAGTGCTTCATATTGTAAACAGCATGGCTGTGCCTGTGTCGTTAACTAAATCATACTCAATCTATGCAGGTGCGGTAGATGCTATGGTTCAGTGGTGGTACGGTCATAACGCTGTAGGTTTCCTATTAACTGCTGGTTTCTTAGGTATGATGTATTACTTTGTACCAAAACAAGCAGGTCGCCCAGTTTACTCATACCGTTTATCGGTAGTTCACTTTTGGGCACTAATTTCATTATATATCTGGGCTGGTCCTCACCACCTTCACTACACTGCGCTTCCTGATTGGACGCAAAGTTTAGGTATGGTTATGTCTATTATCCTATTCGTACCGTCTTGGGGTGGTATGATTAACGGTATTATGACACTGTCTGGCGCGTGGCATAAACTACGCACTGATCCAGTACTGCGTTTCTTAGTTGTTTCATTGTCTTTCTACGGTATGTCTACGTTTGAAGGTCCTATGATGGCAATTAAATCTGTAAATGCGTTATCTCACTACACAGATTGGACAATCGGCCACGTACACTCAGGTGCGCTAGGTTGGGTTGCTATGATTTCAATTGGTGCTATTTACCACTTAATTCCTGCGTTATTTGCGCAAGGTCGTATGTATAGCGTTAAATTGGTTAATACCCACTTCTGGTTACACACTGTAGGTGTTGTTTTATACATTGTTGCAATGTGGATCTCTGGTGTAATGCAAGGTCTAATGTGGCGTGCAGTGAATGCTGACGGTACATTAATGTACAGCTTTGTGCAGTCTTTAGAAGCGTCGCATCCTTTCTACATCATGCGTTTTGTAGGCGGTGTATTCATCGTAACAGGCATGTTAGTTATGGCTTATAACGTTTTCCGTACAATTTCAGCTGAGAAAGAATCTCTGAAGTTAGACGCGCAAGCACAATTAGCATAACGGAGTGAGATGATGAGCAATAAAAATTCACAAAATAAACATGAGATAGTAGAAAAAAACGTTGGCCTTATGGCTATTCTGACTGTTTTTGCTATCAGCTTTGGTGCATTAGTTGAAATTACTCCGCTAATGTTCCAAGACGACACAACTAAACCAGTAGAAGGCCTACGCCCTCTTAACGCTTTAGAAATGGAAGGCCGTGATATATATGTACGTGAAGGTTGTTATAACTGTCACTCACAAATGATCCGCCCTTTTCGTGATGAAGTTGAGCGTTACGGTCACTACTCTGTAGCAGGCGAATCAGTATGGGATCACCCTTTTCAATGGGGTTCTAAACGTACTGGTCCTGACCTTGCTCGCGTTGGTAAACGTTACTCGGACGATTGGCATTATGCTCACTTAGTTGACCCACGTGCCGTGGTTCCTGAGTCGAATATGCCAGGTTTTCCTTGGTTAGCAGAGGATAAGGTAGATACAAGCCTGACTCTGAAAAAACTACAAATTTTCCGTGATACTTTTGCTATTAACCCAGAAAACCCTAAACACCCGGGCCTAGGTTATGGCAGCGACGAAGAACTTAAAGCTGATGTTGAAAAAGTTAACGCTATGAATAACGGCGAAGGCGCAACGGAGATGCAAGCTCTAATCGCGTATTTACAGCAACTTGGTACCCACTTGAAGTAAATTATTATGGATTACGGAACATACAGAGGCATTTTGACTCTGGTAATTTTAGTATTGTTTATTGTGATTGTTGTATGGGCATACAGCAAGCGTAGCAAAAATCGTTTTGATAGCGCTGCTAATGCCATTTTCGAAGATGAAAAAAAACATAACAACACACTCTCTAACGAGGAAAAGGAGTCTGAAAAATGACTAGCTTTTGGAGTATTTGGGTTATTGTATTAACCCTTGCATGCTTATGCATCATCTTTGGCTTATTAGTTTGGAACTTAAAAAACTATGCTGGCGTAAAAGAAGGTGAAAGCTGTGGACATGAATTTGACGGCATTGAAGAGCTAAATAATCCACTACCAAAATGGTGGACTTACATGTTTTTCGCAACTTTTATTTGGTCAGTATATTACCTTGCAGCTTACCCAGGTTTAGGTAACTGGGAAGGTTTAGGTAAATGGACTAGTTCTAATCAAGGTATTACGTCTTTAGCTGAGTCTAAAAAAGCAGTTGCAGAGGCCAAAGCTGAAGGTCGTTTTGTTAAACTCGATAAAGAGTACGAAGCCGCAGAAGAACGCTTTGGTCCTATTTTTAACCGACTTGCACAAGTGCCGGTTTTAGATTTAGTTAATTCTAAGTTTGAAGGTGACGCAGCGCAGCAAGTTGCTCTAAAAAATGGCGACAAACATGAGCAAACAGATGGCCAATTAGCCATCGAAATTGGTCAGCGTTTATTCTCACAAAACTGTGCGCAATGTCACGGCTCTGATGCGCGTGGTGGAACTGGCTTCCCTAACCTAACTGATAAAGATTGGTTATATGGCGGTACACCAGACAAAATTAGAGAAACTCTGCTTAATGGTCGTATTGCAGCGATGCCTGCTTGGGGCCCAGCTCTTGGCGAGCAAGGCGTTAAAGAAATGACAGCACATGTGCTGAGCCTTTCTGGCCGTACTGTTAACCAAAAAGATGCAGCAGCAGGCGCCGCTAAGTTTGCAATGTGCGCCGCATGTCACGGTGCTGATGGTAAAGGGTCGGTTGCACATAACCTACCATTTGGCGCACCTAACCTGACTGATAACATTTGGTTATACGGTGGCTCTCAACGCGCTGTTGAAGAAACGCTTAACCACGGCCGTGCTGGTGTAATGCCTGCTTGGAAAGACATTTTAGGTGAAGATAAGATTCACTTATTAACAGCCTACGTTTACAGTTTATCGCAAGATAAATAAGCACGCGGTTAATAAAATGTTTATAAATTAATTTATTTAATTCAATAGATTAATCCAGATCAAAAAAGCCTCCACTGTGAGGCTTTTTTTTAGTCTTTTACGTATAATTCCTATAAAATAACGCTTCCTAAACTAATTTTAGAGACACTATGCAACCTACTCCGTGGTATAAAAATTTTTGGCCTTGGTTTTTAATCTTTTTTCCGTTAGTTGCCATTATTGGCTGTATTAGCTTGTTTATTACGGCGATAGGTAACGGCCCAGATATGGTTGTTGACGACTACTACAAAAAAGGCAAAGCAATAAACTTAGAATTAACCAAGTTTGAAAAAGCAAAAGCACTTTATTTACACGGCGAATTAAATGTTACTAATGAACGTGTAAGCTTTAAATTTACAAAAGGCGATAGCAGCAACGTACATGTTTTAAAACTTTCGTTTTACCACCGTACTATTAAAGCGCATGACTTTGAGGCAACACTTACGCCTAATGCCAATCAAGAATTTACTGCATTACTTGATGAGTATACGCCAGGTGCATATTCTGTATTTATTGAGCCAATTGATGGTAGTTGGAAACTAAAAGAGAACATTGTTCTACCGACGGCTGAAACCGTTTTAGTTAATCCTAACTATAAGTAGTCATTACTATGTCTAACTTTTGCTTTCATTGCCTTGAAAGTGTGCCAACTGGATTTAGCGCAAGCGTTATCATTGACGATAAAGCCCAGCCGATGTGTTGCATTGGCTGCCAAGCTGTTGCGCAAAATATTGTTGATCAAGGTATGACCGATTACTATAAATACCGAACAGTTCGCGCTGGAAAAGTCGAACAGCTAGTACCTGAGCAACTCGCATTTATAAAAAGTTATGACAACGAAGACATTCAAGACGAATTTATAGCCACTAACGATAATATCTCAGAAGTATTGTTGAGCGTGGAAGGTATAACCTGCGCAGCATGTGCATGGCTAATCGAAAAACAACTTTTAAATTTAACCTCAGTTAAACGTGTTGATGTAAACACATCTACCAATCGCGCGATGATCCAATGGGACAAAACTAGCACCCCATTAAGTGAAGTTATTACTTCCTTAGCTAAAATTGGTTATAAAGCCTACCCGTTTCAATCAGATATTGAAGCACAACAAAAACAGCAAACTGCAAAAGCCTATATTCGCCGCTTAGGTGTTGCAGGCTTAATGACCATGCAAGTTATGATGTTTGCATTTGCTATGTACTTTGGCATGTTCTCCGGCATGGACAGCAATTTTGAGCAGTATTTTAGATGGATCAGCTTAGTACTAGCCTCTCCGGTTATTTTATACAGTGCACTGCCCTTTTTAACCAATGCTATAAATGGACTAAAAGCAAGGCAGCTCAATATGGATTTACCCGTATCACTGGCTATTTTTGGTGCGTTTGGTGCAAGTTGTTACGCCACATTTATGCAAGTCGGCGAAGTGTATTTTGAATCTGTGTGTATGTTTACCTTCTTGCTGTTATTAGGTAAATATCTTGAATTTAGAGCGCGTTTAAAAGCGAGCGAGTTTACTGCCAACTTACAGAAATTATTACCACTAACAGCCCGCACCATTAACGAAAGTGGCGAAGAACTTATAATTGCAGCAAAAAAGCTAAAGCTTAATGATGTAGTGCTTATTAAAGCCGGTGAAACAATTCCGGCCGACGGCGAACTTATTAAAGGTAAAACTACGGTTGATGAATCAATGATGACGGGCGAACACCAACCCGTTACAAAATTTATCGGCCACAATGTCTATGCCGGTTGCGTTAACCACGATGGCGTTATTGAAATAAAAATTAATAAAATTGGCCAAAACACGCTTTTAAATCAAATTATCCGCTTGCAACACAACGCATTAACTAAACGCCCTAAACTGGTTGAAATTACAGATAAAGTAGCGCAATGGTTTATTGCGTCTTTACTTATATTTGCTTCACTTACAGCTATTGGCTGGTACCAAATTGACCCTGAACACGCATTTTGGATCACCATTTCGGTTTTAGTTGCTACCTGCCCATGTGCCCTGAGTTTAGCGATACCAACCGCACTTACATGCGCGGTTGCAACACTTACTCGTAAAGGCGTGTTGATAAAACAAGCGCATGTGCTCGAAACACTCTCACAAATTACGTTATTTGCGTTTGATAAAACAGGCACGCTCACCCAAGGTAAATTTAGCCTTGATGAAGTGGATATAATCGATAAGCAATACACAAAAGCGCAAGTGCTAGATATGGCAGCTATGTTAGAGCGTTATTCTGAACACCCTATCGCCAGTGCTTTTGATGAAATTACCCCTGCTCACCACAACCTTGATAACGTTGAAGTGCATCCAGGTCTGGGAATTAGCGCACAAGATGCAAACAATCATTACGCAATTGGTAAAAGTGGTTGGTTTGATAGCAAAAAATCAAATGCACAAGCGAGCTTGTATATTAATAAGCAAGTTGTAGCACGTTTTTACTTTATTGATAAAGTGAAAAACGATGCTCAAAAGCTTATAGGCTCACTTCAATCGCAAAATTTAACGTGTCATATGTTAACCGGTGACGCATCAGATGCTGGGCAAAAAGTAGCTAAACAACTCAACCTTGAAAGTGTGCAATCTGGATGTTCGCCACAAGATAAACAAACAGCCGTTGAACAATGGGCGTCACAAAACGAAGTAGTTGCAATGGTCGGCGATGGCGTAAACGACAGTCCTGTATTTGCCAGTGCACACTTATCCATTGCAATGGAAACAGGTGCTGACATATCAAAAAATAGCGCCGATGTAGTGCTTCTTAATAGCGATTTAGCTTCAATCGATCATTTACTCAATGTGGCAAAACAAACAAGACGTATTATTAAGCAAAACCTTGCGCTGTCTCTATTGTATAATGCGTCCATATTACCATTGGCGGCATTAGGCTTAGTTGCTCCGTGGATGGCTGTTATTGGCATGTCTGCCAGCTCAATTATCGTGATTAGTAATTCACTAAGGCTATTAAAGTTATGAGCATAATTTACATTTTGATCCCCATTGCCATTTTATTTGTCATTATTGCTATTGGCGTGTTTTTTTGGGCCGTAAAAAGTGAGCAGTTTTCTGATTTAAACAAACAAGGTCATAGTATTTTGTTTGAAGACGACAAAGAGCAACACAACAAAAGTAATGATTGATCCTCTTTATACCAGTGCATTTTTAATGGGGCTAATAGGTAGCGGCCATTGCATTGCTATGTGCGGCGGTATTGCAAGCTCATTACAACTGGCAAGCGACAAACGTAAAACATTTACCTATTCATTTGCTTATAATATTGGACGCGCACTTAGCTACATGGCAGCAGGCGCGCTTGTTGCTGGTATTAGCAGTCAATTTGCTAGGCAAAATACGTCTTTTTCTTTAGCCCTTTCATTCATTGCAGCTATTTTTATGCTCCTAGTCGGCATATATATAATGCGCTTGGGCCCTACGCTGCAGTGGTTAGAGAAAATAGGTAGAACCTTGGTATGGCAACACATTGTTAAGCTAAATAAATATTTAATGCCTATTAACTCTCCTTTTAAAGCCCTAGGTTACGGTGCATTGTGGGGCTGGCTGCCTTGTGGACTTGTATACTCAGCGCTTACATGGGCGATGACTAGTCCAAGTGCTTTAGATGGCGCTTTAGTGATGCTTTGTTTTGCTTTAGGTACTTTTCCGGCAATGATCACTCTAGGTATCACCGCACAAAAGCTAAATAGTATTATTAACCATCCATGGACTCGCATTGTATTAGGCAGTGTTATAATTTGGTATGGTATCTACTTATTGATTATTGCAACCGACAAGCTGGTACACTAATCTAGACAACGTCGTGCATAAAAATTAAAAACGGATTAAAATATGGATTTCTCTCAAAGTCGCGCTAAAAGCAATTGTGCTATTAGCTGTAATAACTGCAGTATCAGTCAATTGTGTTTGCCATTTTCACTCAATGGCCAAGAAATGGATAAGCTTGACGAAATTATTGAGCGAAAAAAACCACTCCATAAAGGCGACTACTTATTTGAATCAGGCGCCCCTTTACAAGCTATTTATGCAGTACGTTCAGGTTCATTTAAATCTTATACACTATCAGAACAAGGCGATGAGCAAATAACCGGATTTCATTTAGCGGGCGATTTGGTGGGCTTTGACGCGATAAGCAAAATGGCGCATCAGAGCTTTTCGCAAGCACTCGAAACGTCAATGGTATGCGAAATTCCATTTGATACACTTGATGAACTTGCTGGTAAATTACCAAAACTTCGTCAACAAATTATGCGTTTAATGAGCAGTGAGATTACATACGATCAAGAAATGCTGTTATTACTTAATAAAAAATCAGCAGAAGAACGCTTAGCTAGTTTTATTTATAACCTGTCAGAGCGTTTTGGCGAGCGTGGTTTTTCGCGTAAAGAATTTAGATTTACCATGACTCGTGGTGAAATAGGTAACTACTTAGGCCTTACCGTAGAAACTATTAGCCGCTTATTAAGCCGTTTTCAAAAAGCTGACTTAATTAAAGTAGAAGGTAAATTTATTACTATTTTAGATAACAATGCATTAGCTAAAGCCGCAGCAATTGTTAAATCTTGCTAAATAAAATAGTTTGATTTAGAACAACAATTTATGTGCTACCCCTTTAACTGTTTTGTATTTACGTTACACTAAAAATACACCCGTTAAGTAAATGGAGTAGCACATGGACACTATTAAACGCATTATTGCAGTTATTGACCCTACCAAAGACGATCAACACGGTTTAGCACGTTCAATAGATTTAGCTAAGAAATCTGGCGCAAGTATTACCGCCTTTATGACGGTTTATGACTTCTCTTATGAAATGACCACAATGCTCTCTGGCGATGAACGAGAAGCTATGCGCGACGCTGTTGTTAAAGACCGCGAACTATGGCTAAGTGATTTGGTTTCTCCCTACAAAGATATAAGTATTGAAACTCAAGTTGTATGGCATAACCGCCCTTATGAAGCTATTATTGATGCCGTAATTGATGAAAAGTACGATTTAGTAATTAAAGGCACACATCAACATGGTGCACTTAAATCCGTTATTTTCACCCCTACAGATTGGCACTTAGTACGTAAATGCCCAGCTCCGGTATTGTTTGTAAAAGAAATGGCATGGCCAGCAAACGGAAATATTTTAGCTGCTGTAAATGCAGTTAGTGAAAACGAAGAACATGTAGCACTTAATAAACGAGTTATCAAAGATGCACAATTTTTATGTGGACTCGCCAATGCAACACTCAATTTAGTTAATGCCTACCCTGCAACCCCCGTTAATATCGCTATCGAAATCCCTGAGTTTAACCCTGGACTTTATAACGAATCAGTTAAAAAACATCACCACGAATCAACCAATGAACTTGCCGCTGAATTTAATTTAAGCCAAGAACAATGTTTTATTGAAGAAGGCTTACCAGAGGATGTAATTCCTGATGTGGCTAAGCGATTAAATAGTGAATTGGTTGTTATTGGTACTGTAGGTCGTACAGGTTTAAGTGCAGCACTTGTAGGTAATACTGCAGAGCATGTAATTGATAGCCTTGACTGCGATGTATTGGCACTTAAACCCGATGGTTACGTAAGCCCGTTGGCAAAAAAGCTAGATTAACCAAAAAATTTTTTAGCAAATAACAGCACGTACCTTACTTGCTAAAAATACCGCGTTTAATTACATCCTAAACTCGCATATTCAGGTGGTTTGGGTATAATACGCCCCTTTATTTTTAGCAAATAACTTTGCTGCATTGTTTTACTAGGGGGCGTAATTGTCACACTCAGATCAAGCTAAAGCTCAATTTAACTTAAATAAGCTGCAAAAGCGTTTACGTCGCCAAACTGGTCAAGCCGTTATGGACTTCAATATGATTGAAGAAGGTGACCGTATAATGGTGTGTTTATCAGGTGGCAAAGACAGCTATACAATGCTTGAAATGCTGCAGCATTTAAAACGTGTTGCACCAATAAAGTTTGATCTAGTTGTTGTAAACCTTGATCAAAAACAACCAGATTTTCCTGAGCATGTATTGCCCCAATACCTTGATAAATTAAATGTTGAATACAAAATTGTAGAAGAAGATACTTACAGTATTGTTACTGATATTATTCCTGAAGGGAAAACAACCTGTTCACTTTGCTCTCGTTTACGTCGTGGTATTTTATACCGCACAGCAAAAGAGCTAGGTGCTACAAAAATTGCGCTTGGCCATCATCGCGACGACATGATTGAAACCTTGTTTTTAAATATGTTTTACGGCGGTAAACTAAAGAGTATGCCCGCTAAATTAATGAGTGATAACGGTGAGCACATGGTTATTCGCCCGCTTGCATATTGCAGAGAAACCGATATAGCCCAATACGCATTTGCACAAGGTTACCCTATTATTCCTTGTAATTTATGTGGCTCGCAAGAAAACTTACAACGTAAACATACAAAAGCGATGCTCGCTAAATGGGATGCTGAGCACCCAGGACGTATAGAAAGCATTTTTACTGCAATGCAAAATATAGTTCCTTCGCATTTGGCCGATGCTGATCTATTTGATTTTAAAAATTTACAAACCGGTGAAGTAATTAATGGTGGTGATATCGCCCTTGATAAACCCGACATTCCTAAAGTGCCTGTTACAAATGAACTTGATGAACAAGAAGCGCCAAGTGTAGTTACTATAAACCTAAGCTAACTAATTTAAGGGTTTGTATTTATATACAAACCCTTATAATTTACCAATTTAGTATTACGCTCTATTTTCAACTCTCAGCTAAGCCTTGTAAAAACTCCAAGCTCAGCTTTTCTTGTGCATTAGCCTGATAGGGTAATTGCTGCAAGCTATCGTACGAAAAATCGTTAATATCAAATTGACTTATTTCACTATTCCCAAAGCTGTTTCGCTCACCTGGGCTTGGTGACATTCTCTCAACAACAAAGTCACTTAAGCGCATTTCTGTAATACCTTGTGGTAATACAGACCAGTGAGCTTTTAGATTAAGTGTTTGACTCCCCTGCGTTAACCTCTTCTTTGATACTAAGTGAGCTAGTGGTGTATCACCATTATATAAATTAGCTCTCACCCGATATAAACCGCTTTTTATGACGGTTAGATTTGCTGGTATAAGCATATTTTCATTTTGTGCATAGGCTGTATTAAAGCCAATTAAGGTTGCACTTGGTGGCATATATTGAATTTGCGCAACTACGGGTACTTTTTTACCTGCCACATCAGCCTCTACAAACAATTGTAAACTACGAGGATAATCTTCTTTAGCTTTAAACGTTATACTCGCCTCTCCTTCGTGTGCACTGCCAGTATGAGTATTTAATACCTCTTTTGTGTCTGTATTTGCCAGCTCAACCACCACTTTACCGAGCCCTTGCGCGCTTACGTTTAACCTTATTTCTTCTGGGTATACAAAACGATACTGCTCAAGGCTTAACGTAAGCGCAGAGCCAGTTTCGTCAATTGGGCTCGATACCGGATAAAACTGGTTTGGCTTTAGACGATCCTCATCTAATGTGCTCAACGGTTGAGAATAAGGAGGAAATTTAAGTGCACTTTCGTATTGCATAACTATTTGTTCAGCTGCTTTTGTTAAATCTTCATTAAAAGCAATTTGTTGTTTAGATGGTGTTTTTTTTACTTTAGGTACATCAATGGCTATTACTTTTACAGGATCTGTATTTGGGGCACTAAGAGACTTTGATATTGGTTTTTTTTCTGTCTCATCCAGTTTTTTTGAGTCATTATTATTTGTAAACCACAGCACAAATAAAGCAACGCTAATGATTAAAGTGATCAGATAAAATTTTTTCATAGACTATATTCATATCCTGCATAAAGCGTGCAGTTAGTAACTGCACGCTTTTATATTATGGAATCACATTATAAATAAGCGCCGATGCACTTAAATTATTAGAATCCTTTATGTACCGGTATTGTTTTTTCCAAAACCAAGTACCTGTTGATTCATCAAACGTATTAAAACCTACGTTTTGGCCATCAACATTCACATTATTCATCGCAATAGTTACATTACCTTTGCGTTGTGCATTATGAATTTCATTGTGGCTATAGCTATCACTCATCATCATAGGATAATGGTTTGGCATAAAGCTTGTTACTGCATCGCCTTGTGAATCTAACTGTCCATCTGTATCGATACTGCGGCTACAGCTTCCAAACGATCCTACAGAACTTGCCCCACATGATGAGTGTGATGCTACAACGGAGTCATCGTTACCTCTTAAAAAACCACCCGTTAGGCCTAAGTATGCATTACCATCAGCAACAAAACGTAAGCGTGGTGTGCGTGCGTCAGGAAATGGTGAAATTTTACGTGCATTATTTACTTTTAAATCGTGTAATACACCAATTGCTTGCGTTACATCGCTGCCTAACCACCATTTGAGTGCAGCATCTATCGCAAAGTTCCATGAAGCACCGGTTAATGCACTCACTGCAATATCAGCGAGCTCACTTCCACCGCCAGCCCCTGCCAAATCAAACGTAGCAACAATATTAAGCGGTTGTAGCCCCGCGTTTTCTAACCAGTTTTCTTGATTATCAATAATATGGCGTGCAACTAAGTCACCTGTAGAATGAGTTACAAGCACACAGCCATCGTTACACAAATTAGAACGCGAAATTTGTTTCAACTTAGGCCAAACCCAATCAGTGGCTATTTTACCCTCTACACGCTCGTATGAAGGCCAATCAATACGTTCGTCAGCGCGATTATTCCAGTACGATTGCCAATATGTTTCACCATCATTGACAACATCACTGCCTGATTTATTTGTTATTTGCGACACTTGTAAGCCATGAATTAATATAATTTTGTAATCTTTACTCGCAGCGGAAAAACTCATTAACATAGCGAGTCCCGCACCAAGTAAATGGTTTGGTTTTATTAGTTTGTGTGTGCGTTTGTTGTTGTTCATACAATTCCTTAATGTGGTGTGTTTTATATTTACTATTTAACCTCAACTCTAACTAATAGATTTACTAACATATTGAACCACAATGATAGTCAAATTTGTTTTTCTCTAAGCCAGCGATTTTCAGTGAAAACAAGGCTAATTCACTCGTCAGTAGTGGATCTGTTGCAATCGCAGTTGGCGCTGAAGTAGCAGTTTGAGATAGATTTACTATCTAAAGCTCAGGTTATTTATATTTAAGGTATTCATGTTCAATGTACTTGAGCTTGTCAGCTCAGGCATTCAACAGTATTAGGAACAAACCACTAAAATGCAACATTTTATTATCATTTGTGTTGGAAAATAATTTATTCCACATTTATTAATGGGTTAACAAAACGATAATTGTTAAATTTGAAATTATTGGACTGATTTAAAAGATTACACTGAGGAGTATTAAAATTAAACTAATTCGGTTAGCTTCGTGTTTATGAATGCAAATGTGGCTAAGTTTTTCTAAAGCATTTAAACCTTTAATGTTTAAGTGCTTTAGGAAGACCAGCTTTAAAATGAGGAGACAATTAGGCTAACCATTAGCTTTAAGTTCATTAGTAAATTGCCCTATAGCATTCACAACTTCTTGCGCACCTTGTTGAATTTCCTGCATCACATCACCTGACTCTTTAGATAATGCTAAACCTTGCTCTGCTTTCTCTTTACCTTTCTCGATTACAGCCACCGTATTTTGTGTCTGTGATTGATTACGCTGCACAACTTCAACAATTTCTTCTGTTGCTTTTGAGGTACGCGATGCAAGCAACCTTACTTCGTCTGCAACAACAGCAAAACCTCGACCTTGCTCTCCAGCCCTAGCTGCTTCAATTGCGGCATTCAACGCTAATAAATTTGTTTGTTCGGCAATACTGCTGATACTTTGTACAATGCTCGCAATTTGTTGTGACTGCTGATCGAGCGCTGATATTTCACTAGCAGCTTGCTCCATGTTAACGGCCAACTCAGTCATAACAGCGACTGTATCTTGTATAACAAGCGCACCTTGCTCTGCTTTTTTATCGGTTTGGGTTGAGGTGCCATGAGCAATTTCGGCCGCTTGTGATATTGCTATTTCTTGATTTACTTGCTCTGTAATAACTGTCGCGAATTTCATTACTTTATAAAGTTCATTTGCATCATTTGAGATTGGATTGTATGACGCTTCTAACCATACAATATTGCCATGTTTATCTACGCGCTTAAAACGTTCCGCAATAAATTTTCCTTCCCGCAACTTAGTCCAAAATTGCAAGTACTCTTGAGAGTTTGCTTCTGATCCCTCACAAAATGTACGGTGGTGCTTGCCTATAATTTCACTTTCTTTATAGCCCATAGCTACCAAAAATTGATCATTAGCTTTTAAAACATGTCCTTCTAAATCAAATTCGATTACAGCCATAGAGCGATATATTGCTTTGATAGTGTCGCTTTGCTCGCGAGAAGCTGTAATTGTTTTTGTAAGTACACTCCCGAATATAGAAAAATAGAGCAGCTGGTCTTGCTCACCTTTTACTGGGTGTACTATTAAACGTAACCATTCAGCTTTACCATCACCGCGCGCAATTTGTAATGCACCTCCCCAATGTCCTTCTTTTTTTATAGCTTGCTGTAGGCTTTTAAATTCTGAAGATTGACGAGACGAATCTGTAATAAAATCGTCAAAAGAGTTATTAGTAAGATCGTCTTCGTTGTAGCCTAAGTTTTCTAAAAACCTATCATTAGCGTGCGAAATTCTACCATCATAGAGAATGTTCAGTACTAACATCTCTCGGTAAAGCCCTTCCCACACTTGTTGTAAAGGATAGAGTTCTGCTTTTAAAGAGGCTATTTCATTTTGCTTATTTTTAGAAAAAAACATTAATATCCTTACTAGGGCGTGTTGACCTTTGTGGATTGAAATTTGTTCAATCTAGGGGCGATTAAATCACGGCGCGAGGTTTGTAACCTAGTGGGCTAAGTAAAAACCGAGCAAAGCTTCCGCGTCCTGCTCACGCCCCTTACCTACATCCATGTAGGCAACAAAGAGTTAATCGTCCCTAGAAAGAACCCAAAGGGCAGCGTATGTTTGGTATTTATACTACGTTATCGCCTATTTATGGGGAATACCACACTACATAGGTTCTGCCTTGCCTAAAAACCAAACACACTGCTGCAAATTCACCCACCAAAGATCAACACGCCCGAATACATTTAATATAAAATTAATTTTAGTATAGAAGACATTTATAATAACGCGATAAATAACAAGCAGTTTGAAGCTAAATTATTAATCAAAAATTCAAACTAAGCTTAAAATTGTAACCTTTCATATAAACCTGATGCTCTTGATACGCTTTTATTCATTGCTAGTTGCAGTACTTTTTTTGTCAGCCACCAGCTCAAACTTATTTTTAGCGCGGGTTATTCCCGTATACACTAATTGCCTGTTAATACCCATGCGCGCTTGTTTTAGCGGTGGCAGTACCATAGCGGTGTAGCTAAATTCTGAGCCTTGTGATTTATGAATAGTCATTACATATACTTTATCGTGTGCAGGTAGTCGTGCTGGCGAAAATGCTCGTTGGTTACCTTGCTCATCAATAAATATGGCTTTGAGCTGATTACTTTCATCGGGCATTAAAATACCAATATCGCCGTTAAATAACTTAAGCTGGTAATCGTTTTGACTCACCATAATGGGCATGCCTGTATAATGATGAGTATTAGGGCTAACTGTTATTAAACCTTGCTGTTGCAATACGCGCTCTATCCGCTGATTTAAGCTATGCACGCCGTAATCGCCCTCTCGTACCGCAGCTAAAAGCTGATAACTAGCAAAAGCAGCATGCACCTGCGCAACATCTGCACCTTGGGCAATTAAGTTAAAATATTTTGCATAATGACTTGCTGCACTTTTAACGAGCTTTTCAATTGGTTTTGCTACAAAGTCGTAATCTAAAATTACATCGTTAAAACGCCCTTCAGTACTTTC
This sequence comes from Pseudoalteromonas sp. BSi20495, assembly GCF_000241185.1. Classification (NCBI taxonomy): domain Bacteria; kingdom Pseudomonadati; phylum Pseudomonadota; class Gammaproteobacteria; order Alteromonadales; family Pseudoalteromonadaceae; genus Pseudoalteromonas; species Pseudoalteromonas sp. BSi20495. Next base: position 30,173 of record NZ_BADY01000175.1, on the reverse strand, counting down.
TTGCTCTACGTAATTTAAAATACCGGTGTTATTGGTGTTTACCGCAAGTGCGAGTTGACCAATGCCGCTTTGTGCATCAAATCGATAACTGTGCTGTAAAAAGGCAACGCAATCTGCGAGTTTAAATTCACTCACGCTTTGCGCTACGAGCTTAGGCTCATTATTAAAACATAAGCTATTTAGCTCATCACAACGTGCTTGCGAGTAGCTTGGCGTTTGCTCAAGTATTAAACCTTGGCATAAATCGCTCATTACGCTGCCGGTATCTACCGAGGCAAGCTGATCTTTATCACCTAGGAGTATTAATCTCGTATGCGCAGGTAGTGCTTCTATTAATTTAGCCATCAGCGATAAATCGACCATACTGGCTTCATCAATAATTAGTACATCTAAATGCAGCGGATTGCTTTTGTTATGTCTGAATTTATTAGTAAACGGTTTTACGCCTAATAAGCGATGAATAGTTTGGGCGCTTTGCGGTATCAGCGTTTTTATATCATCAGGAATCGTTGTGAGCTTATTTTTAGCGCCCAAAATAGACTCACTTAAACGTGCAGCGGCTTTACCAGTCGGTGCCACCAGCTTAATGCTAAGCGGCGCGGTTTTATAAAGTGACTGTAAAATAGCCAGTAACTTAGTCACTGTGGTGGTTTTACCTGTCCCAGGACCACCCGTGATCACGCTAAAGCCTTTGGTGGCGGCAATCGCACATGCCACTTTTTGCCAATCAGTTTCAATTGCAGAATCTGCAGGAAAATAGGTATTTAAAAGTTCAGCCAATACTTCATTGTTAATATTGAGCTTTCGCTCGCTCATACTTAGTAATCTATCCGCGAGTGTTTGCTCATAACCGGCAAGGCGCGCAAAATAAAGTCGCTCGTTAAACAGTTGCAGTGGTTTATTTTCGCCTACGCTTTCATGGCTTTGTAAATAACTAAGCGCTGTGTGTACGTTAAAGTCATCACCAAACGGGCTTAGCGTACTGGGTACATTGCCATCGAGTTTATTAAAGTCACTATTGCGCAAGTTAAAAGGATTATTCCAATCAACCTCATTTAAAGTTAGGCAGCTATGCTGACTTTGCTGCGATAAGCAAAGTAATAAAATAATATAAAACAGCTCATTATGAGTTTGCTCAATGTCATTAGCACACAGTAATTCTGCGAGTTTAACATCAACCACACGTAGTCGATTTTGCGCTAATAAATACTCAAGTAACGGGACTTCGATAATCGTATTATTTAACACAACGTCGTCTATATCGTCAAACAAGCCAGGTTGCTCATTTAAATCGCTCATAGCATAGCTCCTTGGCTAAATAAGCCATCTAAAATAATCACTTGTTCTACAGTTAGCTTTTTAAAGTACACGCCTTGCCCTGCAGGCATCCCACGTAAAAAGGTGTAATACACACCGCCTAAATTGGCTTCTATTGAGTAATCGGCTATGCGTTGTTTTAATAACCGATGCAGTGCTACCGTGTAGATTAAATACTGTAAATGATACTGATGACTGCTCATCGCTTGCTCAAGCATGTCGCTCTCGTAATCAGCTGGCGTGCTACCTAAATAATTAGACTTATAATCTAAAATATAATATTTACCTTGGTAGCAAAATATTAAATCGACAAAGCCTTTTAACAAGCCCTTTACGTGCGAAAATTCAAGCTTACTTTGTGCAAAACCAAAATGTTTAATCAGTATTTCGTTTAGCTTAGGTGCGCTTAAACTCTCAAGAGGTAAATTAAATTCCATTTCGACTAGGCAATCATTGGGTGTAAGCACGCCCAATGACAAAAGGCTCTTATCTAGGGGACACGCAAGAACATCAAGCACCCATTTTTCAGCCACCTCTTGCCATTGATCACCTATGTGGTATTTTTCAAGGCTGCGCTTAACTACCTCAGATAAGTTTTGCTCAGTATTAGTTGGGTGAACTATTGGGCTAGTAAAATCTATTTGTTCAAATATTTCGTGTAAACAGCTACCAGGCTTTGCCCCTTTAGGAAAACTATAAGGTGATGGTATTTCGTCCTCTTGCACTGCAAACTCGTCTTTTTCGTGATCTTCATCACTTCGCCCTGGGGCTAATTGGTCGCTGTGCTTTTTAAAGCTCAACGCACTAAAGCTGGTTGCTCGCCAGTTACGCTCAATATTTGCCGTTACTTTATTAACACTTAACGTTTGCTGCGCACTTTCACTGTTATTAAAACAAAGTGTTCCCTGCTCTAATAATGTGTGTGAGGTAAATTGCTGATAGCTCATCGCGCTGTTAGCGTCGCAAAACTCACTTAAATGCGTGCGCCATGTTTGGCTACTGGCAAGTTCAAGCCCTGCAAATAAAACATGCCCAAGTGCACTACTTTGCATAGCCAAGCGGCTACTTTGTCCTTGCCCTATGTTATAAACACCAAGCGCACAAAAATGTACGGCGCGAGTAAGTGCTACATATAGCAGGCGTAAATCTTCAGCTAGGCGTTCTTGTTCTGCTTTTTGAAGGGCATCTTCGTCTTTACTTAAATCGTAAACTAGCTTGCCATTATTATGATAAAGCGCTTCTTTTGTTTCGCGATAGCCACTGGCAAACGGCATAAATACCAAAGGGTATTCAAGCCCCTTTGAGGCATGCATAGTGACAATTTTAACCAAGTTGGCGTCACTTTCTAGGCGCACTTGTACTGTTTCACCGTCTTGTTGGCTTACCTTTTGTGCAAACCATCGCAGCAAACGCAGCGTGCCTTCAAGCTCTATTTGTTTTTGCTGAAGTATTTCGCCCAAGTGCCTAAAGTCTGTCAGCCAACGCTCAACGTTATATCCCAACCCCTGCCATTTAGCGCTAAGCTGGTTATGGCTCATTAAGCGCTCAAGCATTGCCATAGCGCCTTGCTTGTTCCAAATGTGGCTAAGTTGTGCAAAAAAGTTTAAGTAGTCTTGCCATTTATTTTCATCATCGGCGAGTGCATGTATTTCGTTATAACTTAAACAAAATAGCGGACCAGCTAAAACACCGCGCAGCAATGACTCGTCATATTGACCATGCAGCGCTGTTAAAAAGTTAAGTAGGTGATGGCTAAGCTCTTGGCTAAAAACGCTTTCTCGCGATAAATACACGCTGGAAATTTTGGCATCATCTAGCGCTTTTTTCATTATTTGCGCTTCAACACGGTCGCGCACTAATATACAAATATCGGCAGCGCTGACAGGGGTACTGCCAATACACGCATCCCCTTGTTTTGCTTTTTCAAGCAGGGTCACTATTTTATTAGCAAAGTGAGTGGCTAAATGTGCTTGCCCTACACCTTTGTTGGTTGGTTTGTTTTTTTCGTCTGCGGCTTCATCCACAAATACATTAAATTCGAATGCGGTCGCGGGTTTGCCATCAATTAAAAAAGAGTCTTCCGCTTTTTTACCTTTAGCAGCTACTGCGTTAAACGGTATAGCGTCGTTATAAATAAAGCTGTTAGCGTGTTTGCCAAATAAACTATTAACGCTATTGACTATATCGGTGCTTGAGCGAAAGTTAGTCCCCAGCGTAAATTGCTGATCAGTCTGTACAGCTTCTTTTGCGCCAATGTACGTAAAAATATCTGCGCCCCTAAAGCCATAAATAGCCTGCTTGGGGTCGCCTATCATGGCAAGCGTGGTATTTTGTTGTCCATAAATTTTACTAAAAATACCGTACTGAATCGGATCGGTATCTTGGAATTCATCAATCATGGCAACCGGAAACAACTGCGCAATTTTTTGCGCTAGTACGTCGCCTTGCTCGTTATTAAGCGCACTGTGTAAATTGGTCAATAAATCATCTGGGGTGATAACGCTTTGCTCTTGCTTGCGCTTAACTATTGCGGCTTTTACCCAGCGTGCTGCATGTTGTACAACCGCTATTTTGAGCCCTTGGTTTATGGTGTTATTAAGTGCGGCAAGCTCGTCAAACTGACTCAGTAATGGATGCACAAATAATGGCTGATTTTTTTTATAATTGCTCACATCGCTTAAGTTTTCTGTACTCCACACTTCAAACGAATACTTGCTAGTGCCAAATTCAAAAAACAAATCGCCGCCTAAACAAAATGCTTCAAGCGCACCAAGGCTGCCTTTTCGTGCTGCCGTTTTAGACCCGCTTAAACCCGAGCCTTTAATCGCACCTATAAACTCTTGCTCTAACACCGCTTTTTTAAATGCAGGCACACGGGTTATGTACTCGTCACGGGCTTTCCATACATCATCTAAATTTATTTGTGGTGTAATGTGCGCATTAGCTTTGTTTAAAATGCTCGCCACTTGAGCGAATAAAGCCTCGGGTGCGGCAAATACATCTAAAATAGCATCGGTGCGTTCTTTATTAAGTGGGTATACAAATGCCCGCCAAAAATCTTTAATAGTTTCGAGTAATATGTCGCGCTCATCTAAAATAAATTCGAGATTAAACGCCACACCCGACTCAAACGCATGTTGCTTTAGCATCCGCTGACAAAAGCCATGAATAGTAAAAATAGCGGCTTCGTCCATTGATTTAGCAGCTGCATCGAGTAAATCAAAGGCGCGGTGCTTATCATCAATTTTGGCAATTACGCCTTCAATGAGTTCGTCGTTTGGGTCTTGCCCAAGCAATGCGTCGCGCGCAGCAATAATTCGGCTGCGTACGCGGTCTTTAATTTCTTGGGTAGCAGCGTCGGTAAAGGTTACTACCAAAATTTGCTCAACACTGAGCGGCGTATTTAACTCACCTTCTATTTGCATGCCTAATAAGTAGCGTAAATACAGCCCCGTAATCGTATAGGTTTTGCCGGTACCCGCACTTGCTTCTATTAAACTTTGACCAATGAGCGGCATAGTAAGAGGATTAAGCGCTTGCATGGTCACTCTCCTTTGCGTGTTCAAATAAAGGCGTGAGCAATTTATCACTCCATTTTATAAATTCTTCTTGGCAGTCGTTTAGCGATTGCACCGTTAAGCGAATATACGGGTTTTCGCCCTCGCCTCGCCCTATGTATTGCGGGCTAAATTTGCTCATTGCTTTTGTTATATCGCCGCCGCTTTTAACGTATTCATAACCACTTACCGGAAAGAACGGCACAGGCTCTGCGCGCAGCGCTTTGTATAACTCAAACCAATCGGCTAATAGTGCATCCGCATCGGCTTTGTTTATGGGCGCAAAGGTAATTTGCTTATCAAGCCCAAGTAACAATGTTTCTACGTGATGCTCCATACTTTGCGCTACAAGGTGATAAATAAAGCCTTTAATTAAATCTTTCGCTTTAATACTCGCACTGCGGTAAAACACTTGTTTTTGCAAATAAACATGATTGAACCAGCCTTCTATTTTGGTGCCTTCAATGGTAAGCAAAACTTCTATCGGCTCACTTTTCCCGCCTTTAATGTGCTCTTTAACCTGCCCTGCAAGCGCGTCAACTCGGTGCTCCATACTTTCAAATATGAGGCTGCCTACATTGGCTTGAGGTAACTCACCTCGCTGCAGTATTTGCTCGGTACTTAGTGGTTGCTCGTTTATATTGGCTTTAAGTATTTCATCAAGGTAAAAGTAACGGCGCAGTGCATCTAGGCTAAATGGTTCTTCGTCTTTTGCTACTTCGTTAAATTGTGGCAGACGTAAACCTAATGTTTGCTGATAAAAGCTCTCTTGTGCGCTGCACACACTTCTAATAAATACATCTAGATCTAGCTGCTCTGGCACAGTCACATCAAGCGCAATAACCGGTTGTGGTTTAATTGACTCACTTGGCAGCCAAATTGGATTGTAACTGTGGTTGCTCAGCACTGTATTGGCTTGTTCGTCTGCTAAATAATAATGGCTATTAAAGGGCTGTAAATGCTGCTGATTGATTAGACATGCGGGCAGTACTTTTTTACTCTTTTCGCTTAATACAAAACTACGCCCAATATACTCTAAAAGCTCACTTACAAGCGTTGATGGCATGCGCGGTTGGTTATCAAAACACGAGCGACCAATGTAACTCATGTATAGGTTGTCGCGGGCACTCAATAGCGCTTCTAAAAATAAGTAGCGGTCATCTAATTTACGTGATCGGTCACCTTTTTGCTTTTTAGAATAAGGTACTAAGTCAAAACCAATGGGCTGTACGTTACGTGGGTAGTCGGCATCGTTTAAACCAAGCATACACACCACTTTAAATGGCACTGCGCGCATTGGCATAAGCGTACAAAAGTTTACTTGCCCGACCAAAAACCGCTGCCCTACTCCTTTTTCTTGAATGCCTTGTTTAACTAAGTAACTAACAATACGCTGCGAAACCGCCTTGCTGTAATCGCCGTTGTCGTGGTGTTTTTGTAACTCTTCGAGCACGTTTTGAAGTACTAATAAATCCCAGCTGTCGTCGCTTTCACTTTCGTATATGGCGTTTAATAGCTCGCTTAAAATATGCGCTTTATTAGTGAGCGTGTCATCAGGCGTTAGCTGCTCTTTAAAGCTTTGCAGTACATCAATAAAGTGCACGAGCTTATTGAGTGTATCAAGCGCCATACCTTCTACTTCGTCAGCGCTGTAAATGCCGTTAAACGGGCATTGTTCGTCGCGCATGGCAATGCCAAGCAATAAACGGTTGAGCCCATGTTGCCAGGTATTTAAATCGATAGCGGGTAAATCAAAGCTGCTTTTATGCGCTGCGTTTATACCCCATTTAACCCCAACACGTTCAAGCCAGTATTGAATTTGCTCGTATTCGTGTGCTTCAAGCCCAAATTTTTCGGCTATTTGCGTAACTTGTAATAAATCGAGAATATCCGACACACCAAAGCGCGAAAACGGTAAGTTAGCTAAACTCGCAAATGAGCTAAGGACGGGCTTTTCTTGCTCTATGGCTAAATCGGCCAATGCATAAGGAATAAAGCGGCTGCCTTGTGCCCCGCCAAATACGGCTTCAATGTAGGGGCTGTAAGTGCCTACATCGGGCATCATGACAATTATGTCTTTGGGAGTAAGCGTTGGGTTTTGATTAAATAAGTTAAGTAAGTAGTCGTGCAAGCGCTCAACTTCTCTAAGCGGTGTATGGCAATCGCTGAGCGTAATACTGGTGTCGGTTGCGCTGATTGGTAATTTACCTTCGTCGTTAATAAACCACTCTTTGTTATCAGTCAGTGATTCGCCTTTAAATGCAAGCTGATAAATCTCGCTTTGTACTTGCCCTAGTAAGGTGTCGTCAAACACATCAATAAAACCATCAATCCAACGGGCATCTAACTGTACAAGTTGTTCAAAATAGTCGCGACCTAATTTACCCCACGACGATAACAACGGATTACCTATAAAGTAGTATTCTTCATCTGGATTGGTTTGTTTTTTTTGTTGCGCTTCCACCAGCGGCATTTTGGCGTATTTAGCGCTTATTTTAGCTGCTGTTTTTTCATCTATAATATCGCCCCAGTAGTGCTCACTTGGGTTAAAAAAGAATAATATAACCTCAGTTTTTTTACTCAGCGCTTCAAATACGTCTAGCTGGGAGCTGGCAATCGCCGATATACCAAATAAGCTAATGCGTTGTGGCAGTATGCTATTGTCCATAGTCTCAAGTGCTGCAAGTAACTGCCCTTGCATGTTAGCGCGATGAAATTGGCTTTGCCCAAGGTCTTGGCTTAGTTTTACAATGCGTCGCCATAAATCAGGCTGCCATGGGGCAATGGCTACATCTACGTCATCAAGCTCATCTTTTCCGCTATCCCATGTGGCTATCCAGTGCGGTCGGTACATTAAATATTGGTCGTACACATCGGCTATTTTTTCGCACAGCGCAAAGGTTTTTTGCCCGTCGATATCGCCCTCTAAATAGGTTTTTAGCGGCAAATAAAGCGGTTCATCAATGCAGGTTGGTAAAATTGCAAACAGTTTCCAAGCAAGGTTGGGCTTATTAAATGCCGACTCTTTAGGGACATTTGGCAGCAATTGCTGATACAACTGCCAAATAAAGCTCGACGGCAGCGGAAAATCAACCTGCGCTGCGACCCCTAAGTTTTCGCTCAAACCTATTTTTAACCACTGCGACATACCCGGCGATTGCACTAGCACTACTTCTTTGTCGAACGGGCTTTGCAATGGGTTTACTTTTAACAGCTGATGGAACTGCGCTTGCAGGGCTTCCATCCGGTTTGATTGAATAATATTTAGCATATAACACTGACCTTGCTTGAGATAAAACCAGTGTAAGATATTTTCAATATTAGGGGTAGCGCAAACGGGTAATTGGCTTTAATAAATCAGAGAGTTAAGAACTAATTTACAGATTTTTATACGCACAGCATCTATTTTATATACTGTGCGTAGTAGTGAGTTTATTTATAAGGGCTAATACTTGATAAACTAAAGTCACTTTGCATTATTACTTCGCCATCAACGCCTTTTAATTTAAGTGAAATAGTGGGATCAGTTTGCTGCCAATCAATGCTTAAATCACCATAATTTACGTTATGAGTAAAACTCCCTACTCGGTGTTTGTTAGGGCTTACGTCTTTCCATTTTTCAGTTAAGCCAGAGCTGGTCATCTCAATTAATGGGTAATCAAGGTTTTGCTGATACTTTGATATTTCACCCCAGTGCGTATCGCCGCTGATGATCACTACCCCATTTACCTTATGCTTTTTAATCAATGCAAATAAACGGTTTCTATCTTCAGGAAAGTTTGCCCATGACTCCCAACCTGTAAAATCGGGTAAAAGCTGTAAGCTTGAGGCAATCAATTTTATTGCAGCAGGCTTTTTAAGCTCTTGTTCAAGCCATTGCCACTGGGCTTCACCTAACATGGATGCACCCTTCACTTCACTGGGACTATACGGGCCTTGGTTATTTAACTTACGTTTAGTGTAGTATTCAAGCTCGCTTACATGGTTTAGCGCATCACGATTCCAACGTAAATCAGGCATTATTACTTGTATGGTTTGCTCATTTTCACCATACATGTACGAGGTATAAATTCCATCAGGGCGAGTGCGACGCGCTGAGTTTACAGGTTCATCCCAAAAATTAAGCATAATTTGACGTGATAGCTCTTTATGCGGATACTCTCTACCTGCATCGTTTTGGCCATAATCGTGGTCATCCCACATAGCAATGATAGGCGTTTGCACTTTTAACGTTTTAAAACCAGGCTTTGCCCCTAAACGTTGGTACTTATCGGCAAGTACATCCATATCGTTGGTATCGCCGTAAATATTGTCACCCAAAAATATAAACAAATCCCCCTGCTCTTTGTTAATTGCATTAAATATGGGTATGTTTTTATCTTGATGCCCACACGAACCAAATAGAATTTTAGATGGCGCGGCAGTAATACTTGCGCTAATAACCAAACTCAACGCCAAGGCAGTTAGGGTTAATGGTTTTAATAGGTTCTTCATTTTAAAATCTCGCTAATAGCAGGCGCCATATTTGAATTTATTTCATTTGGATTCTGCCCAAGCGCCTTTAAAACGGTCGCCGCTATTTGCGCTTGTTTAAGCTCATTTTTAGTTTTAATTAAGCCACTACCTTTTATTGCGGGGCCAATGGCTGCAAGCCAAATATGTTCAGAGCCGATAATTCCTTCTGGGTAGGTATTTTCACCTAACTCTAGCTCAGCAAGTGCACGTTTAGAGCTGTGATGTTGCCAATCGTTGGCATTATTGCCACGGCCGTGATCAGTAGTAATAATTAGTGTGGTGTTATTTTTATAACCCGCTGTAGTTTGAATGGTTGCCCATAAGTCTTTTATAAACGCGTCACTTTGCCTTGCCGATTTAAGGTATTGATCGTAATGACCATCATGCGCAAAGTCATCGGTTTCGCCTAAGCTTATCACTAACAACTTAGGCTTTTTAGCCAACATATACGCTTTAGCAAAGCGATACGTAAAACTGTCTAGTCGTACGTTATACCAAGGACTGGGGATTTCGTTTTGTAGCGCATTTAACAGTGGCGCATCTGTGAATAAATTCTCTTCAATTGACATAAAACCTGCATTTACATACACGTTACTGCGCTTAGTATTTACAATGTATGGGAATACATCCCAACTACCAAATAAGGCTGTGCTATCTTTAAACTCAGGTAACTTATCTAAACGCTCTAAAATAGTTTTATTTGGGTTGAGCACTTTGTTGTTACTATTTATATTTTCGTCAACTTCACCGGTGAGTATTTCGTTATAACCAGGGTATGAAAAATACCACGGGTTACTTACAGACATAGTAGAGCCGTTAGCTCTATCGCCAATTATAATCCCTTTTTTAGCCACTACTTGCGTTAAAAAAGGCATTAGTAATTGCTGGCGCTCATTTGCTGTTTTTGCCCAAAACTGGGTCTTTAATTGCTCTGGCTTTTTAACAAAATCAGTATTATTAATTAAGCTATTATCAGCCCCATTAAATACTTCTTGCCAGCGTACTCCATCAAGCGTTACCAGCACTACATTTTGCGCTGCTGTTGCAAAGTTACTCGCTAATACACTTAAGCTAAATAGTGTTACTTTTAAAATCGTTTTCATCGCGTTTTGCGCCCTTTGATATAATAAAGCCCATCAATGATGGGCTTCATTTTAATTCAATTACTAAAACTTAATTAAAAGTCAGCAGTAAATGTAACTGCTGCGGTGCGTGGCGCGCCAATGTAATAAGTAGCGCCGTTACCAGTACCACCTGCTAAGTAGCTTTTGTCAGTAACGTTATAAACAACAAACGATACGTCAATGGCTTTAAACGGACCTGCATCTACGTCAGTTGAATAACCTGCATTAAAATCAAGTACGGTGTAGCCGTCTACTTTATTACGCGTGCGAGTGTCTTCGTCTTGCCATGCACCTAAGCGCTCACCGGTGTATTTAGCCGATAAACCAACACGAAAGCCATCGCTAAAGTAATCGGTAGATACCACAAATAAATCCTCTGATGAATCTATTATGCTGTCGCCTTTTCTAAAGCTCGGTGCTACCTCATTACCACTTTCATCTCTTAATATTACACCCTGTGAATCGTATGCATTTGGATCATCCGACGAATACTCAGAACTGCTATTCGTATACGACGAGTACACGCTCCAGCTTGGTGTTAACATATAGCTTGCTGCAAGCTCGAGCCCATTTGAGTCAATCCCCCCTACATTTACGTACGAGCCATTTGTACCAATGGTGTAATCAATGCCGTCTGTGCCACTACCAGGGGCAATAAAGGTAATGCGGTTATCAAACTTAACACTGTAAGCCGTTGCTGTAAGGGTTAATCTGTCGGCTTGGTAACGTACACCAAAGTCGATGTTGTCGGCAGTTTCTGGCTCTATGTTTGTAAGTGTTGAGCTATCTCGCTCAAGTACACCGTCTTTTATTGCTGAAAAATTCTCGCTGTAACTAGCAAATAATTCTGTGCTGTTATTTAGCTGATACAATACACCACCACTAAATAACACGTCTGAGTCGCTATCTACTTTATCTGATCTTTCGTTAGCAAAGTGGTCGTATTTTTGTAATTCAACTAAATATTGTTTTGCACCAATATTTAATGTTAAGTCACCAAAATTAATCGAGTCTTGTAGGTACCATTTGAATGTATCGGTATCAAAAGTGTTTTTGTATTGTGTCCAGTAAGGCGTGCTATCAAAGTGATGATAAATACGCGCATCAATTACTTTGTGCCAATCACGCGATTCATCACGTTCGCTTTGCTCATACCAAAAGCCCGCTTCGATATCGTGATCACCAAATGTAGCTTGGTAATTTGCCGTTACACCTAAACGATCTTTGTTGTAATGCGTATGGCGGTAAGACATAACCGGCGTTGCTGTTGCATCGTAACACGCAGGATTTAAACCAGGACCCGACTCCCATGGCCAGCTCAAACTTTGCGTACAATCGGCATTGGGTGCAAGCGGGTTGCCTTCACTATCAGCAAAACCATAAGAGCCTGCATTAGTGCCACCCTCGGTTGTTGGGTCGCCATTTTCATCAACCGGCGTTGTTAAATAAGGTGGGATCCAATCGCCGCGACCTGAATTTTTATGATAATAAGGACTAACGGTTAATAATGAAGTTGGCGAAATCGCGTATTCAAATTTTAAATAGCCTAAGGTATTTTCACGAAGCGTTCCCCAACCTTCTGCAAACATTTGGTCAAAATGCGGAACTCCTGTCCAATTCCATGTTAGCTGATCCCAATCAGGTGTTTGTTCAAACTGCTCAAGGCTTACGCTGTTATAGTTTGTCTCGCTTACATCATCGTAAGATAAACGACCAGTGAGCGTTAAATCGTCAAAATTAGATACAAACTTAAGCTCAGCGTGTTGGTTGTCTTTGCCCCCATTACTGCCTGAACCAATCCAGCGGCTTGTATCTGTTTGCGAGTAACTTACGTACGCTTGTGTGTTATTAAAAACAGTGCCTGTTTCGTGTTTAATATAATAACGCGTGGCATCGTGGCTGCCTGATGTATAAGCAAAGGTAGTGCCTTTTTCAAGGCTTGGGTCTTTACTTACAAAGTTAAATGTCCCGCCTAGTGCTTCAAGTGAAGCCGACTTAATATCAGACGTACCTTGACCTACTTCTACTGTTGCTAAATTTTCACTCTCCAAGTAACGGTTAGCTTTAGCACCACCGCCGTAATTAGAGCCACCATTGGGAATGCCATCAACGGTCATTCCTAATTGTTGTTGGTTCCCATCAATACTAAAACCACGCATAGTGATTGTAGTAGACCAATCGTCGCCACCAAATGCATCACCTTCGTTTATGCTAATACCTGGTAAGTTATCAATAACCGATAATATGCTCGATACCGAACTTTGCTGCTCAAGCATTGCAGGCTCAATAACATTGTTAGCGTAGCTCGTTGGTTTAGCTACAACGGTTACTTCTTCTATGGTGCTGTCGTTAGCATAAGTAGATGTTGATACAGCCATGGCAATAGCCATGCTCAATAGCGATTTGTTTTTTAAGGCGTACATTGTTGTCCCGTTTAGTTTTAATTATGAAATATGAAAACGAGCACAGTATGAATTTTAAATATGACAACGAGGATGAACTTTATTTACATAAAGGTTAAACAAATATGGAAGATTTATGGCGGGAATATGTACAAAAAAAGACACCCAAAGGTTTGGCTTAAGGTGCCTTAATAACTAAATATGATATTTAGCTGTTATTTTAATTCAGCTAGCATTTCATCGCTGTAAGGTACTAGTTCTTCACCGTTTGCAATTTTGCTAATGTAATCTGGGTTTGCGATAAGCGGGCGACCAATAGCGATAAGATCAAACTTAGCATCGTTAATTGCTTCTTTTGCTGACTCAAAAGTATAGCTGCCAACGCCTACTAATGTACCTTTGTAGCCTGCACGTAAAAATTCAGACGTTGTTTTACCTTCAAGCGATTCAAACGTTGTACTGTCGTCAAAAATACCACCGTGTAAGTATGCTAAATCTCTCTTCTCAAGCTCTGGTAATAAGTAATCAAATACCGCTTTATCACGGTTATCTTCGCTCATATTAAAATAAGCACCCGGTGTAACACGTAAAGCAGTACGCTCATTACCTACAGCGGCGATAACTGCATCGGTTACTTCTAGTGCAAAACGCGACATATTTTCAGGCGTTTGACCGTATTCGTCGCTGCGTGTATTTGCAGCGTAATGTAAAAACTGGTCAATCAAATACCCGTTAGCACCGTGAATTTCTACCCCGTCAAAACCCGCTTCAATCGCATTTTCTGCCGCCTTTGCGTAATCAGCTACTAGGCCCTTAATGTCATCTATAGTCGCTGCTTTTGGTGTGATGTATGTAAGCTCACGCATACGAGGTACTGAGCCTTCAACGCCAATTGCCGATGGTGCCAGTACATCGCCATCAAAAAAGTGAGGGTGTGCAACACGGCCAACATGCCAAAGCTGTGCAAACATTTTGCCGCCATTAGCGTGCACTGCGTCAGTTACTTTTTTCCAACCTTGAATTTGCTCACTGTTAAATAAACCCGGTGTATTTGGGTAACCTTGTCCATCTGGACGAATAATAGTTGCTTCACTAATAATTAAACCAGTTTCGGCACGGCGAGCATAATATTCAACCATATCTTGTGTTGGCACTAAGTTATCGTCAGCCATACAACGCGTTAATGGCGCCATAAGTACGCGGTTTTTAAGCTCAATCGTGTTATTTAGTTTAAACGGAGCAAGTAGATCGGTTGTCATTTTTTAATCCTTCATTAAATATATGCTTACTACAATGTGGCCTTTTTACAAACATTCAAGCTTATCTTGAGTGATCGCTCAAATTAGTGAGGACTTATACTGGTCAATATACAAATTAGATCTGCATTGCTGAAATTAAATAACAACTTTTCAACACTCTGTCATATAACTCGATATACTTGTGTGCATATAATTTAGATATAGTAATTAAGAGTGAGCTAATTATGACAACGCCAAATTTAAGTGAAGAACACGCAGTAATTTTAGGGCTTGGGGCAAAAAAACGCCTAGCCTATATGTTCGAAACCGTACAACAATTTAAACAAGTATGGATTTTAAACGATGATGATGGCTGCGTTATGCTTGCCAACGAAGATGACGACTGTGTTCCAGTTTGGCCAACTCGCGAATTTGCAGAGGCATGGGCAACTGGCGAATGGGTTGGTTGTAGCGCTAAAGCAATTCCACTTGCTGATTGGTTTAGTCGCTGGACACCAGGCCTTGAAGAGGATGATTTACTTATTGCTGCCTTTCCTACTGAGGAAGACGACGGCACGATATTGTTTTCAGATGAGTTTGAAAAACAATTAAGAGCACCGAAGAAAAAATATTAAGGTTCAAAGCCTAAATACTCAGAGTTCTAAAATTTATAAACGCGGCACTTAATTTAGTAGCCGCGTTTTTATTGGCAATATCTAAAATTCAAGTAAGCCTGCGTAATTGCATCTGGATTTTCTACTTGCGGATAATGCCCAAGCTCTACAAACTCTTGTACGCGCGCATTGGGGACCAGCTTTTTATAATGTTCAATCATGTGCTTACCAGAGATGGGATCTTCTGCGCCTGCTATAAACGTAAGTGGTATATTGCTATTTATGATGGCACCAACCCAACGCTCTCTGTTTTGCTGCCTCTGCTTTATATAACTGATAAGTTTAGGCATAACGGCTAAACCATCTTTATAAATTAGCAACTCCCAAAGTGTGTCTACCACTTGTTTTGAAGGCCGTGTACTTTTACTAAAAATAGTCACTAAATTATTGGCAAATTTTTGTTTATTCATTAATTTTGGCACTAGCCAACCAAACTTAGATAATAATAATTTTTGTATAAATAAGGGTTTATGCACTTCAGGAAACAGTCCACCATTTAAAAAGCAGACACTGTTTATTTTAAAGTCACTTTGGCTAACTACTTGCTTTGCTAATAACTCTTGAGCCACAGTATCGCCATAGTCATGAGCTAAAATATGTATATCATTAATATTTAACGTTTTTAAAAATTGAGTATATAAGTCGGCTTGTTCAGTAATTTTATAGCCTGCATTTTTAGGTTTATCTGACAAACCAAAACCTAGCATATCGAGTGTAATTACAAAATAATGTTCACTAAGCGCTTGCCACATACCTTCCCAGTCCCAACTAGCACTTGGAAAGCCATGTATTAAAAGCAGCGCAGGTTTTGTTACATCGCCGGCTACTTTTGTAAATATTTGATGACCATTAATTTGGGTAAATGAACCCTGAGACTGCCACTGCTGTAGGGAAACCATGTATTAGCTTAATTTTTATTATTTATTTGTGTAGTTCTATCATAAGAGTGATATGAAGAGGTAATAAAATTGATATTTAGGAAAAATTTTAATCCGAAAAAATCAACAGCTCCTAAATAAATTTAAAAAGCGGCTAACTAAACAGTCAGTCGCTTTTTTTAACTATAAAAAGTTTATTAGCACAAAACCTTATACTCTTTTCGTATTTATAATAAATTTTTAAATAAGTAGATTAACGACCCAAGCTGATTTATTTTCTTTTTTAATTAGAACACATCTAAAAGTATGAACAAACCACGATTACAGCGCCTTAAATAACACATACTAAAACTTCAAATAATACTTTATAACTATATTCAACTACGTAGTCACAAATCAACTGCCCGAATATTAAACGATTGACATATTTATTAATGAAGTGTTAACGTCATAAAACACAAATGCCACCGGTGGCAATAGGCATCTAAGTATCATTTTTGTTACACACAACGCTCTTATATAAAGGAAAAATCATGAAAAGCATGAGACTCAGCACAATAGCAGCTGCATTATTATTAGCCCTTCCCTCTTATGGGCAAAGCTCTTCAACCGCTGATGAGCTTAACAATAAAGAAAAGCCGATCTCTAGTGCATTATCGAAACAAGAAGGTAAACCTCAAACACCAGAAGATGATATTGAAATTATTAGTGTTACCGGTATTTACCAAGCTGATTTAAAAGCACGTGCACTTGAGCGAGACAGTAATGCATTTAGTTCAGTTATTGCAACTGATGACATGGGCAACTTTGTTGATCAAAATGTAGCAGAGTCATTAAGAAGAATGCCAGGTGTAACACTGGAAAGAAGTGAAGGAGAAGGGAAATACGTAGCTGTTCGTGGTTTAGGACCTAAGTTTGTAGCAATAAATATGAACGGTGCTGAGTTATCTGGCGCAGGAGATGACCGAAAAGTAGGTTTGGACGGTATAACGAGTGATTCTCTTGGTTCCATTGAAGTTTTTAAAACACTGACTCCTGATATGAACCTAAATTCAATTGGTGGTGCTGTAAATGTTAAATCGATCTCTGCTTATGATCGAGGTGAGAATACCCTAAAAATAAAAATTCAAGACGCTTACAATGAGCTGCGCGAAAAACACTCTCCTAAATTTAGTATTGATGGGACTCAATTGTTTCTTGATGACACCATTGGTATTGGGTTTGCCTTATCTTACGAAGATCGTAAAACACAAGTGGATGAAAATAGGCATCACAGTACCCGTGATTTAAATTTTTTAAAAGGTGGAATAGGCCTAACTGCGGAAGACATTGAAAGCGCACCTGAAATTTTAGCTCCTGCGCAATTAGAAAACCGCCGTGAAATAGCAAATAGGGAAAGAACTACCGCAACGGTTAATATCGAATTTAAACCAACAGACTCTGGTTTCTACTATTTACGTGCCAATTACTCAAACTATACAGATGAAGATATAGCACTACGTGAATTCTATAATTTTTATAATGGCGACCAAGATGACGAAGTTATTTATGTAAATTCAGAAACTAAAGAATTTGCACTGTCTGACATTGATGTAATGAACCAATATTTTGTTCAAGAAGGCGAAAAAACCACTATTAATATGAGTATTGGGGGTGAAAATTACGTAGGTGATGACTGGAAAATAAATTATGAGTATGCATATTCAAAAACAGATGATGAGTCTGTAGGTGACCGTCGTGTGCAATTTCGTGAAAGAGAAAATATTGTCTACGGCAAAGCGTCTAAAAACAGTATTGTGGCACGTGTACTTACTCCCGCAGAAGCCGCTGAGTTAGGCGGGTTTGCATTAAGTGACGAAGGCGATGTATTCAACGGTGAAGCTGATGGAGATTTAAGCAATCTTTCCAACATGGAATACGATAACTTGTTTATGGAGGACAGCACTCGTACTGACGAAATTAGTAGCTTAAAATTAGATTTAACCAAACAGTTTGACTCGGAGTATATAAATTATATCAAGTTTGGTGGTACCTATAATGAACGCGAGCACTATAACAACAAAGATCGCTGGAGTTATAGCATTGATGATAGTGACTGCAATGGGGATGAAACTTGTATTACTGTTGCGAACTCTAATATAACTAACTATGACTACGCAATACCTAATAATAGTGATTTCTCTTATCCGTTTGTATCTCGCTCGCAAATGGAGTACATGGTTGATGCAACATCAATTACGCGCGAAAGTGCCACCGGTGGTGAAACGTCAATTGATAGTACTAAAGAAGATTATACATTAAACGAAGATACTTATGCCGCCTACGTAATGACTGAGCTACGTCTAGCGGATAACTTAAAAGTAATCACTGGGGTACGCTATGCGCACACTGAATTCTCATCCACTGGTTTTATGTCACTTGAGAATGATGATTGGAAGTTCGATGGTATAAACACACTCGATCTAGCTGTCCCCCTTCCCGAAAGTAGTATCACTTACAGTGAATATTTTCCGAGTATGCATATACGGTATGAGCCATCTGATACGGTATTAGTACGTTCATCACTTTGGACTAGTTATACCCGACCTTCGTTTAAACAAGCACGTGGTTATGCGAAATTTGATAATGACATTAGCTTGTGTGATCCAGCCACCGATGACTGTTTTAACTCGCAGGATGGCCAAAGCGCACTTGATTTACAAAACTATGTTTTAGGCCCTGATAACGCATTACAAGTAGGTAATCCAAACTTAGTTGCAATGAGCTCAACTAACTTCGATGCATCAATTGGTTGGTATCCTTCAAAAGAACTCTTTATGGAACTTGCTGTTTTTTATAAGGATATTGATAATTTTATCGTTGATGTTTCAGGTATTCAAATGCGCTTGGATGAATTGCCTTTAACATTGCCCGTTAATCAAGTTTCTGAGTTTGCAATTTTACAAGACTTACAACTAAATCAAGTAGATATCACACTCAATGGTGACACTGCCAATGTATATGGTATGGAATTGAGCTTTAATCAATTTTTTGAAAATGGTTTGTTTTGGCAAAGTAATATGACGGTAGTAAGCAGTGAAGCAACGCTAGACGATTCTATACGTGTAGATAAAATGCCACTACCTGGACAAGCAGATATTACTGCTAACATCTCTTTCGGTTGGGAAGATGACGATTTGTCACTTCGTTTAATCAGTAATTACCGTTCAAAAATCCTTGAAGAAGTTGGTGCTTGCCCTGCTTCTGCAAATATATCTGATCCCCACGAATGTAAAAAATGGGCGGATATATATCAAGACGCAATTACTACCGTAGATTTTAAACTCAAGTATGACTTTAGCAAAAACCTAAGCGCTTACTTTGATGCAATTAACATAACCGATCAATCTGATCTTCGCTATTTCGCAGGTAATGAGCTATCTGGTGGTGCTGTCCTGTATCAGCGTGAGAACTATGGACGAACCTTTCAACTTGGTATGAATTATAAATTCTACTAAATAATCTGAACTCTAAATAATAAATCTCTTAACCAGAGTACAGATTAAATACACAAAACTAAAAATTAGCACACTCTACGTGTGCATCACACACTGCCAACACAGACGCTAAAAAGTTCATCCTTGGAGGGATGTATGAAAACAAAAATAAGTGTAATCACCACATTATTACTCAGTACAATATTAACGGGATGCCAGGAAGAAAGTTCAATTAACGTTAAAGAAGCACCCGCCCCTGCTATTCAAGGAACCTTTGTAGATAGCCCTGTTGCAGGCTTAAGTTACACAAGTTTATCAGTACCTGATGGTGTAACCGATGCCAACGGTCAATTTAACTATTTTCGCGGCGAAGCGATTACGTTTGCAATAGGAGATATTGCGTTTCCATCTATTGCGGCAAGTAATATCTTGTCACCTTTAAATTTATTTTCAACCGATACTGTATTTCATCCTGCTGTTGTAAACAGCTTGCGATTATTTCAATCACTTGATAGTGATGGCGATGTGAGTAACGGTATTACCATTAGTGCCACAACAGCCGATGCAGCAACGATCAACTTATCAGAAGGCCAAACAATTACCGATTATTTTAGTCGTAGTGAAGATGAATTTGCGGCAGATGTAAACGTTTGGCTAGCAAATGCAGGCACACCAACAACGGAACTCATTGATGCTGATCAGGCTATATTACATTTTGTTGATTTTGTGTATAAGCAATACAACAGTACACAGCCTAATGCATTTAACTTGTCACTATTTACCGGTGATGTATACAACCCTTTGGTAAAAGGCAGTACTGCCGGTATTGAAATACTTAATTTTAGCCCCGCTGATGATACTAACTCCACGGGCACATTTACTAGAACAGCTGATGGTGAAATTATTGGCAACGGCAATTATAAATTTATATTTGGTGATCGCGTACTCGCTTTTACAACTGCTGTTAATGGTGAGTCAAATACACAATACCTAATTTCACGTTCATTTAATACGGTTGATAGTGTGTATAGTTTGTGCCACCAATCTGATGACGCATCGCTTAGCGACATGATTGCAAAATGCGATAGTAACGACGATGCTAAAAATAACGTTATCGTATTTAGTGAAGAGCAAGCTGCCATTGAGCTTGAAAACCTCAACAATTTAGCAGAACAGAACAGCAAAGCACTTATTGAAGATTTTAACACCACCACTGAAGACTTCTTTAAGTCTACCTATAAAAGCGTAAGTGATGAGATTGGCAGTGCTGCTCTTTACTTCAAAACCGGTGGTAGCTTAGAACTTGATGCTGAAAATGGCAATATAGTGCTTGAAGGCGACCGCTTTAGTATTGGTAACACACTGCCAGGCAAAGAAACAAGCCCAAGTGACACATTGGGTAAAGGTATTTATAACTTAAGTGAAGGCTTTACAATTAGCTTTGATGTTATTGCCCATAATGATGCGGGTACTCTGTCATTGTATGTTGACAATAATACGACTGGCCAAGACAACTCAGTACATGGCAAAGCATCTAAATTTTATTCAAAAGCTATTACAGCTGAAAATTTACCTCAAGGTCAACGCTTTACATATACCTATAAACCAGGTGAAGACGTAGTAACAGGCCCTGATCTGGACAGCGAAAGCGCGCAAGGCGTATTAAATGCAGAGATTAAAAACTCATTTTTACAGATTCGAACTGATAGCGCGGCATCAATTACGTTAGATAATTTAGAGTTAATTACGGTTGCCACAGATGTACCTGAAATTGAAGAGCCTACTGATCCAACCACACCACCAACAGGGGGAGACACGACAACGCCATTCCCATTTGTTACTGATTTTACAACGGTAACAGGTGATTTATTTTCAACTGATTTTTCCGCGATTACAGCAGCTGACGGCTCTATCGTCCCTATGTTTAAAAAGACAGGTGGATCGGTTTCTGTTATTGATACCGGTTTAGAAATTAATAGTGGCCGCTTTACAATGGGTAATACAACGCCAAATGTAGAGACGACCGAAACAGATCAAAGTACAACTGGTAGCTTTGATTTATCGCGCCCCTATCAAATTTTGATAGATATCGTGAGTGTGAGCGATCCTGATGGTGATAATAACTTCCAAATTTACGTGGATAACAATACCTCTAGCAGCTCAAAGTCAATTCATGGCTCTAGCTCAAAATTTTACAATGAATTAATTAACACCTTAGTACCTGACACTACGCTAGTTGTTGAAGGTAAAGTTGCAACAGCAACTTCATTTTTACAGCTGCGTACTGAAAATGGCGGGACGGTTGTTATTAAAAATCTACGTATCGAATACTTAGACGATCCGAGCGTGTTTAAATGTAATAGCTCTCCTGAGCTGTATTTTTGTGATGACTTTTCAGCAGGCGATTTATCCAACTGGAAAATTATTGCAAAACCAGATAACACAGCGGGCGCCGTGGGTGAATTTGATATTTTAGATTTAAGTGGTAACAACGTTATGCGTTACACCGCCGGTGGTGTTGGTGGTGAGCTCATTTTAGCCACTGAAGACGCATTACAAAATGTGCCAGATACCGGTAACTACTTTTTTGAAGCTGATATTCGACCACGTCAAAACAGTACAACAGCGAGCAAACAGCTCTACTTAATGGCTCGTTATGAAAGTGAAGGCAACTGGCTTGCTGGTGGCTTAAATGTACAAAACTCGACAAGTAGCACACAAGTAGAAGTGGCTGTGACTGTTGACGGTTCTATTTCTCGACCTGTACAAGCTAAGTCTCCTATCTTATTAGGTGAAAAAGGCGGTACAACTGATGGCGTTTGGTATACCACCCGCTTTGAAATGATAGACTCAGAACTTACTGCATATCTGAATGGTGAAAAAATGGGCACAATTAGCGACAGCACGTATAGCGCTCGTGGCCTAATTGGTTTGTTTACTAACAACCGCTCATTTGAACTTGATAACGTTAAAGTCGGCGATCCAAGTATTAAGCCAATTCAATTAACCCTTGATTATAAAGATCCTGCATGGGATGCCAGTACAACCACTGATCCGCTCATAATTAATGTGACAGCAATTAAAAACGATGGTGTTACACCCGATACCTTCAGCGTTACATCGAGTAATAAAGACGTAGTGTCTGCTGATATCTCAGGCGATGTAGTTACGTTAAGCCCGCTCAGTGCTGGTGAAGCAACGATTAAGTTTGTATCAGGTTCTGATGAAACAATAATCAGAACGATTGAAGTAAATGTTGTCGAAGGCTTTGTGATGCCAAGCACCGATTATGGTGACCTAAGCGGTAAGCTAATGCCTGAAAAATCAGCAAATAATCAATTTGTTGATACGTTAATTTCAATTGATTTTGATACTACCGGTGTAACACCAACCTTAGGTAGTCTTGGCGAAGTTAGGATTTATAAACAAAGTGATGACACTTTAGTTGATACCCTAAAAGTAGGTAAAAACATCGATGTAATTGGTTACCCTGGGCAAGATCGCATACGTGCTGTAAATTACTTCCCTATTAGCTTAGTGGACAATACATTAATCATTAAGCCTCGCAATAGTGTGCTTGAGTACGGCCAAACTTATCGTGTAGTTATCGGTGACGACGTTGTTACTGGTGCTAAATTAAATGACATGGATTTCGCTGGACTTGGCAATAACAGTCAGTGGACATTTACAACCAAAGTAAATACCCCTGCAGGAAATGAGCTACTCGTTGACGATAATGACGTTGCTGACTTTAGAACCGTGCAAGGCGCACTTAATTTTGCAATGCAGCATCTTGATAAAGATGAGCAAACAACGGTTTCAATAAAAGACGGGACTTACAATGAGCTGCTATTTCTGCGCAATAAAAATAATATAACGCTACAAGGTGAAAGCCAAAACAACACTATTATTCAGTACGAAAACTACGAAACACTTAATAGCGGTTCAGGTGGTAGCGCGGCACTTGGCGGTGGTACTCCAAACGGCGGCCGTAGTGTATTTTTGGTTGAAGGCACAGATATGCTGGTTATTAACAATCTAACGTTAAAAAACACGCACATTCGTAGTAACAGCGTATCAAATCAAGCTGAAACTATTTATTTCAATAGCCAATATCGTTTGGTTGCCAACAACGCAAACTTTATTAGTGAGCAAGATACCCTACTACTAAAAGGCTATACTTGGTTTTACAACACGCTAGTTGCCGGTAACGTAGACTTCATATGGGGATACCCAGTTACTTCGTTATTTGAAGATAGCGAAATACGTACCCTAGGTGATTCTAAAAATGGTGATCCAACCCAAGACACCAAAGGTGGCTACGTTTTACAAGCGCGTGTACCGGTAGAAACCGATCCTGGCTTTATTTTCTTAAACAATGAGTTTACCAATGGTCCTGGCCCTATTGGTAATGGCGTACTAGACAATTCAACATATCTTGCCCGCAGTAGTGGTAGCTCTTCATACTTTGATAATGTAACCCTTATCAATAACAAGTTTGATACCCACATTGCAACTGTTGGCTGGGCTGTTCAAGGTGTTGAAAATCAACCAGCTCCAAATCCAGAAGCACCTTCAGCAACAAGCGGCTGGCGTGAATACGGCAGCATGGATATGCAAGGTAACGCACTAGATTTAAGCACCCGTAATGGTGGTTATATTTTACAAACAAGTGAAGTAGCTCAACTGCTTGAACGTGATAGTATTTTTGCAAGTTATGGCGATGGCGCAGGGTGGACCCCAACCCCTTTACCAGTGCCAGTGTTACCTGACGAACCTGTAAAAGTAATATCTGTTAACGTGAATTTAGGATTTGCTGGTTATAACTTTGATGTGACCGGTGGTACTAATGGCACTGTGGTAACTGTAGATAATGGCTCATCATTAAAAGCAGCATTAAGTGAAGCAAAAGCAACCAGTACACCTATTATCATTTATGTTGATGGTGTTATTACTGATGCGAACAGTGGCGGTGATGGCTTATCAATTCAGATAAAAGATATGGATAATGTGTCTATTGTGGGCGTAGCAGATCGTGGTCATTTGGATGGTATTGGCATCGAAATTCGCAGAGCGAATAATATCATAATTCAAAATTTAAAAATTAATCAAGTGCTTACCGGTGGTAAGGATGGTATTTCAATTGAAGGTGATGAAAACGGAAGTACCTCTAATATCTGGATTGACCACAATGAGTTATATTCATCGCTAGACTCAGATCAAGATTTTTATGATGGCCTAATTGATTCTAAATCTGGCGCGCAAAACATCACAATTTCTTATAACTACTTACACGATAGCTGGAAAACCTCATTACACGGTCATAGTGATGATGACACCAGTACCAACAAAAATCGCTTTATTACTTTTCACCATAACCGATTTGAAAATATTGTATCGCGAGTACCCTTATTTAGATTCGGTCGCGGCCATGTATTTAATAACTACTACAACAACATTACCTCTAGTGCCATAAATTCACGTATGGGGGCGGAGCTTCAAATAGAAGGTAACTACTTTGAAAACACCAAAAACCCAGTGATCTCGTTTTATTCAGATACTATTGGCTATTGGAATACATCGGGTAACTACCTCAGTGATACCGTTACCTGGGGTGAAGTACCAGACGGTGACGTAGCGGGTGAAGTAACCGAAAATGGAATTACACCAACAAGTAGCTACCAAGTGCCTTATGAGTACACACTAACCCCTGTTATGGCTATTAAAGATCATGTTATTGCGCATGCAGGTATTGGTAAAATAGATCAAAGTGATTTAGATATCCCAGCGATTGAAGAGCCTACAGAGCCGCCGATTCAAGAGCCGTTAGGGCTACCATTTACTGAAAATTTTTCTGCAAACAACGCTGATGAATTTTTCAGTAATCGTTACCGTGACTTATCAGGCCTTGCAGGGAGCAACACCCCCCTATTTCACCGTGTTACAGGCAGTGTTCAGGTAAGTAACGGAAAACTAACCATGACCGGTACACGTATTAGTATTGCAAATACAACACCGACCACTAACACCACGGGTGACGATACGCAAACAAGCGGATTACTAGACCTATCAAATAACTACCAAGTAACGTTCAAGGTGGATGCTGTAAGCGGTAATACAGCTAAAAGCTTTCAGATATACGTAGACAACAATACTTCAGGAAGTGCTAATTCAATACATAACGGTAGTTCTAAGTTTTACTCTATAAAGCTGGAAGAGCTAGTACTGGGGCAAACCTATACTGTTGATGGTTTTGTTGCCACACCAACCTCTTTTATAACTATCCGTACAGAGAGTGAGGCAACTATTACGATAGATGAACTAACAATTCAGTAACCTTCCCAAGTAAAAAGCCCTTTATGTTGATTCTATGGGGCTTTCATTTTTATATCTTTAATATAAAACTACATTTTTAGTTATTTCTTATTACAAATAAGTCCAGCTCAAATAACACAATAAGTAACAACTTAAGATTAACATATTACCTCGAATTCAAGTCGATACAACTCTATAAGGTATTGTCCATTATATAAATTACAAAAAAAGCCTAAGTTGTAACATTCAAAATAAGTGCTATATTTAGTCCGAGCATAAGATACTAAACGCTTATATAAGTACATATAAAAGGACGAATGAATGCTTGCAAAAAGCAGGATTAATAATGGGCTTTTACTACAAGTAATCATCCAAATTATTATCCTCATTATAGGTGCTACTTTCACTTATTCTCAGCATATTCAATATCAACGCGAACGTAATGCTGTTATTTCAACGGCTCTAAACAACCGACTTTCCTCATTATCCACAGGTATCATCAATAGGGTTAATTTATATCAATATGGGCTATTCGGCTTAAAAGGATTTATACACGGTATTGGCATTGATAATTTAAATTATCAAGCGATGCAAAACTACTCAAATAGCCGAAATTATGCTTTAGAATTCCCTGGTGCAGATGGTATCGGTTTTATTAAAAGAGTATCACCAGCGCATTTAGATCAATTTTTAGAACACGCTAAAAACGAGCGGCCCGATAATACCTTTAGTTTAAAGTCACTCAAAGACGACAACGATGAGCATTTTATTATTCAGTATATTTTTCCTGAAAAGAATAATTCAAAAGCACTTGGTCTTGATATTGGCTCTGAGAACATACGCCGACAAGCAGCACTCAACTCAGCAATAAACAATAGCACCCAATTATCGGCGCCAATTACCTTAGTACAGGCTGACAAAAAACCACAGCAAGGTTTTTTGATTTTACTCCCTGTATATCAACAAAATATCGTGCCAAAAAATACACAACATCGCCTAGACAAATTGGTAGGTTGGGCTTATGCCCCTTTATTAATTAACAATATTTTAGAGTCACTTTCTCAAGTAGACGAAAATAGTTTAAGCATCAGTGATTTAAATAACAGTACTGAATTTACCTTTTTTAATTACGGTAATAAGAATAATAACACCGCGTTTCAAACTTCTAATACTATCAATATTATGGGACGAAGCTGGAAAGTAACACTGTATGGTTCTCAATCTTTTATCGCCAACCTCCATTTAGCTAATAAATATCAAGCACTCGTTGATGGAGTCTTTTTAACCGTCTTCTTAATGTTTTTTATATTCGCTCTACAGCTATTTTTTTATCGCAGGGCACAAAGAATAAAACTCAAAGTAGAAGCCGCTAAAAAGCACGAACAAATACTTGAACAAGCAAATTCAAAACTAGAAATTGAAGTAAAGTTACGCACCCAACAAATAGCCGATATAAGTACTTTACAACGCAGTATTTTAGACAGTGCGAGTTACTCTATTATTGCTACAGACAAAGACGGCCTAATTACTGAATTTAATCCTGCTGCAGAGAAACTACTTGGCTACAAAGCCAGCGAAATTATTGGTATTAAAAACCCGAGTATTTTTCATGTAGAAGATGAAGTAGTTAAAAAAGCGCAGCAATTAACAAAAGAATTAAACAAACCTATTAAACCTGGCTTTGAAGTATTTGTCGTTAAAGCAACCCCCACCGAACCTGATATAAACCAATGGACATACATAGATTCTAACGGTAAGCATATCCAAATTAATTTAAGCATTACCTCATTGCTCAATAATAGAGGTCAAGTAGTTGGTTTTTTAGGTATCGCATTTGATTTAACACAGCAAATAAAACATGAAGAAGCACTTGCACAAGCAAAAGAATTAGCAGAGCAAAGCTCTAAGGCTAAATCAGAGTTTTTAGCAAATATGAGTCACGAAATTCGTACCCCAATGAATGGTATTTTGGGTACTTTGCAACTACTACAAGAGCAGCCACTTAATGAAAAATCACAAGAATATTTAAAAAAATCATTATACTCAACAAGAGCATTAACAACCATCATCAACGATATTCTCGACTTTTCTAAAATCGAAGCCGGTAAATTATCATTAGAAAGCATGCACTTTGAACTGAATGAGTTGATAAACCATTTAGAGTCGGATCTCGCACTTTTTGCTAATGAGAAAGGCATTTACTTACGTTTCATATCTAATATTGATCACAACTATTGGATAGGTGATCCGGTTAGGCTGAGACAGATTTTCATTAACTTAATCTCTAATGCCATTAAATTCACCCACGAAGGTGGTGTAACCGTTGAGTTTAAGTTAACTGACGATAATAAAATATACGGCATTGTTTCAGATACAGGCATTGGTATATCACAAAATGCAATTGATCGATTATTTGAACGCTTTGAGCAAGCAGAAACGTCTACTACCAGAGAATATGGTGGAACAGGGCTTGGCTTACCAATAACAAAATCGTTAATTAGCCTCATGAAAGGTGAAATTAAAGTGACCAGCACATTAAACTCTGGAAGCCAATTTTGTGTTTATTTACCACTGAAGAAAGCAAATATAAAAGCAATAGATCTAAATACAAAGTATTTAGAATTTCCTGATTTATCAAACAAAACAATTTTAATCGCAGAAGACAACAAAATTAATCAACTGGTTGCAACTGCAATGTTAGAGCCGACTAAAGCCAATATTGTAATAGCTAATAATGGGCTTGAAGCAATTGCATTATATGAATCGTTGTTACCTGACATTATTCTTATGGATATTCAGATGCCGAAAATGGATGGTTTTGAGGCCTGTAAAAAAATAAAAAAAATAAATAGTAAACAAGTCATTATAGCCCTAACGGCCAATGTTTTTACTGAACAAAAAGAACTGTATAAACAACTTTTTGATGGCTATATTTCTAAGCCTATTGAAAAACAAGAATTAATAAAAGCACTACATATGAATAATACAGAGGAAAACATTTGATATGCCTCAACAAATCAAGTTTAAGTAGATTGAATTAACAACATACTCCAAATTACTTTGTCGCGCCTAACCAATAGTTGAGCAGAGTTTACTTTACATTAAAAAGCCCAGTTAAATTAATAACTGGGCCTTAAGAATAATGGTGGAGGGAGAGGGATTCGAACCCTCGTTAGGGATAAACCTAAACACACTTTCCAGGCGTGCGCCTTCAGCCACTCAGCCATCCCTCCACAGTGTTGCAATTGTATAATGCAACGGCACGCTATAGTATGAAATAGGCCCACAAGGTGCAAGGCATTTTTAAATATGAACCTTCAAGTGCTTACTTATCAAGCAATAACTTACGTTTAAGTAAAAAAAACGGCTAAATTCAAGATTTAACCGTTTTTAATTTAAACTTTAAAATGACTTAACCTGAACTCTGATTAAGAGATTTACTACGTATTGAATATGATGATATTTAAATTTATTTTCTCTAGCCAGAGTTTAGGTTACTTAGCCATACTCGCGGTAAATTCAAGCATGCGATTAAGTGACTTAAGTGCGCCTTCGCGTAAATCCATATCAACGAATACTTCTTTACCTTTAGGGCTTATGAGGGCTTCCTCAATCGCTTTTAAGCCATTCATTGCCATCCAAGGGCAATGAGCGCAACTTTTACATGAAGCGCCCTCACCTGCCGTTGGAGCCGCGAAAAACTCTTTATCTGGGCATAGTTGCTGCATTTTATAAAAAATACCGCGATCGGTTGCAACAATAAATTTATTGTTGGGCATTGTTTGCGCAGCTTTTATGAGTTGGCTCGTTGATCCTACTGCATCGGCAAGTGCAACAATCTCTGCTGGCGATTCTGGATGAACTAATACGCCTGCATCTGGGTGTAGCGACTTCATATCTTTTAAAGCTTTAGTTTTAAATTCGTCATGTACAATACATGCACCATTCCACATAAGCATATCAGCACCGGTATTTTTTTGAATATAACTACCAAGGTGCTTATCTGGTCCCCAAATGATTTTTTCGCCTTGCTCATCTAGGTGCTCTACAATTTCAAGTGCACACGATGACGTTACAATCCAATCGGCACGCGCTTTGACCGCAGTAGAGGTATTTGCATATACAACCACCTTACGATCTGGGTGCTGATCGCAAAACGCAGAGAAATCGTCTATCGGGCAACCAATATCAAGCGAACATGTTGCTTCAAGCGTTGGCATAACAACCGTTTTATTGGGTGTTAATATTTTAGCTGTTTCGCCCATAAATTTTACGCCCGCGACGATAATCATATCTGCATCGTGACGTGCGCCAAAACGTGCCATTTCTAGCGAATCGGCAACGCAGCCGCCGGTTTCTTCAGCAAGTGCTTGAATTTCAGGATCGGTATAATAATGGGCAACAAGTACTGCATTTTTATCTTTTAGTAATTGCTTTATACGCGCTTTATATTCGCCTTGCTCGTCTTGTGTTAACGGTGCTGGCTTAGGGGGAAAGATATAACCTTCAGGCATAATAGTTTGAGCTAGACTCATGTTCTCGACCACTTATCTACAGTGCATTAATTAGGGCGAATTATACGAGAATATCAAAGCAAATAACAGCAAACTAGCGAGGCTGTTTATAAAAAATAAAGTGGGAATTTAAAAAAGAATATAAAGGAAAGTATTAGAGAGT
>NZ_BADY01000176.1:0-42407 GCF_000241185.1 Pseudoalteromonas sp. BSi20495 | reverse complement strand
AGGCTTTTAAATACGGCTTTGAGCAGAGAAACGATCGACAGGCAACGGTGTCGAACTTGAAATCCAGAGGTTTTTGCAAGCTCAATGAGGTGTTTTTCTGAGATAAGGGCTTTTAATTGGTTTGAAACTTGGTTAATCTGCATGTGAACTCTGTTTTTAGCCATGTTTTTATTGGCGTAACTATTTGATCATTAACAGAGTTCAACTTCAAGCTTTCTTAAGATCCAACCTATGAAATACGATTAATTGAATATAAAAATACTCTTAAACTAAGCTGAGCAAATAAAAATAACCACTTAGTCGCAATGGTGTAAATAAATTAATAAAACTGTGTTACGTTTAAATTATGTTGTACAAATAGGTTTATTTAATGAAGCCAGCTCCTCATATTTATGCATTAACAAACAGTAGCTTACTGTTTGATGCATCGCATTTAGACGCTACAGATAGACTCTCTATTCAAAAGAAAATTTGGGCTTTAACTAGCCACTGTAAAAGCACTGATGAATTTAGCGATTTGGTGCCCGCCATGAACTCGCTCACTCTTTATTTAAAATCAGATAAACACTTAAAACAGTGGTTACAAGTGCTACCTTCGCTGTGGAATGATATTAAAACGAGTACATTTAAGGGGCAGCATCACTTAATCGAAACAACCTACAAGGGTGAGGACATTAATTACGTGGCTCGCTATCATAATTTAAGTGCCGATGAGGTTATTAATATTCATAGTAACACCAAGTACCACGTTTTATTTTTAGGCTTTCAGCCCGGTTTTGCTTACCTACATGGCTTAAATGAGCAATTATACACACCAAGGCGTGACGAGCCTCGCATTAAAGTTCCTAAAGGTTCTGTTGCGATAGGTGCTGCACAAACCGGAATTTACCCCGCAGATACCCCTGGTGGTTGGCACATAATAGGTCATACAGACACTGCTTTGTTTGATTCGACCTCTGAGCAACCTTGTTTAATTCAACCAGGCGATACGCTTGAATTTGTTCCGCTCGTTAATAAAGGAGCAAATCATGATTAAAGTACTTAAAAGTGGTGTATTGCTTACAATTCAAGATTTTGGCCGTGAAGGCTACCGCCATTTAGGTGTAAGCAAAGCGGGTAGCTTGGACCCTATTGCACAAATAATTGCTAATAGATTACTTAACAATAACGACAATGATGCCGTTTTAGAAATAACCGTTGGTTTGTGCGAGCTTGAATTTACCTGCGACACAGTAATTGCACTGCATGGTGCCGATTTGCAAGCAACCCTCGATGGACATGCAATTTATTCTGGCTGGACATATGCAGTAAAAAACAAACAAGTACTGAGCTTTGCTACTGGTAGAGCAGGCTTAAGAGCTTATTTAGCAGTGAAAGGCGGTATACAAAATACTGAGGTTATGGGCTCTAAATCTACAGATTTAAACGCGTGTTTTGCTGGTATTGAAGGTAGAGTTCTCACCACTGGTGATGAAATACCTATTACTCCTTATTATGGAGAGTTTATAAAAGTAGGCGCAATGGCCCCCGCCCAGCGCAAGCTTATACGGCTGCACCAAAGTCCTCATGCTAATTTATTAGGCCAGCCTTTACTTAGCAACTTTGTATCTACCGCATTTAAAGTTAGTAGTAACAGCAACCGAATGGGCGTAAGGCTTGAGCATAAAAATAATTTGGCACATTCGCACTCTTTGCCATCATTAGGGGTGAGTCCTGGGAGTATTCAACTACCACCAAATGGAGAGCCTATTGTGTTACTAAATGATGGCCAAACCACAGGGGGCTATCCGCTTTTAGGCACTGTTATTGAAGCCGACTTACATCAATTTGCACAATTTAGACCTTTAGATACTGTTGAGTTTAAATATGTAACGTTTGAAGAAGCAGCAAAGGCGAAGCTGAAACTTGACGGACACCTGCATCAATTGAGCCTTGCACTTAAAAACAACCTATAAAAACATTCTAAAAATAAATAGGAAAACTATGTTCGATTTAAATTATTGGCCGCTTATTGGCATTCCTGTTGTAGTTATCGGTTTTGCACTGCGCTTTAATCCTTTACTAGTGGTTACCTTTGCAGGACTTGCGACCGGCTGGGCAGTCAATCTTGATTTTATCAGCTTGCTGCAAACATTTGGCGAAAAGTTTATGAACTCGCGCCAATTAGCGAGCTTCATTTTAATTTTACCTGTTATTGCACTGCTTGAACGTTATGGATTACAACAACGTGCCCGCGATTGGATTTCACAAATTAAAACAGCCACCAGTGCGCGTATACTCGCTCTTTATTTTATTGTTAGAGAATGCTCGGCTGCACTTGGTTTACTGTCACTCGGTGGACAAGCACAAACGGTTCGCCCTTTGCTTGCTCCTATGGCATTAGGAGCTGCTACAAATAAATATGGCGAATTGCCTAAACCCGTAAAAGACATGATCAGCGCCCATGCGGCGGCAGTTGATAACATTGCAGTATTTTTTGGTGAAGACATATTTATAGCCTTTGGTGCTGTTTTACTTATGGATGCATTTTTAAAAGAAAACGGTATAACCGGTATTGAACCACTGCATATTGGTCTATGGGCAATCCCTACTGCAATATGCGCTTTAGTTATACATTTATTTAGACTAGCTCGACTCGAAAGTAAAATTGCAAAAGCGGTTCAAAAGTACAATGCACCGGAGCCAATACTATGAGTAAAGTAATTGACGCCGATGTATCGCATACAAGCACTGCACTCGTGACTATTGAAAACATATACCTGCTTATTGGCATCATGGTAATGTTTTTAGTAGTACGTACCCTGCAAGACAAAAATCATCCCAAAAGGCTTACAACCGCCCTATTTTGGTTTTTATTTGGCAGTAGTTTTTTATTTGGTGATTTTGCTATTGCAACTTTTGGTGCACAAATAACGTATTTAATGGTGGGCATTAGCGTATTACTCATTGCTTTATTAGCCGGCTTAAATTTAGTTTCTATGGGAAGTTACTCTATTCCCAGCGAGCAGGTTCAAAACCAAAGCGCTAAGACTCTAGGTAATAAGTTATTTATTCCCGCTTTAATGATCCCAATTGTTACCGTAGTCTTTACTGTACTATTTGATAATGTAGCTATAAACAATGTTTACTTACTTGATCAACGCCATTTAACGCTCGCCTCCTTAACCATTGCATGTATTTTTGCATTACTTGTTGGCTGGAAAATAACCGGTGGTAGCCCTGTTCAAGCCATAAGCGAATCACGCCGTTTAGTAGATTCTATTGGTTGGGCAGCCATTTTACCGCAAATGCTAGCCATGCTTGGTGGGGTATTTATTGTGGCGCAAACAGGCGACTCAATTAAAGAACTAGTTACTTTATTTATAGCCCCTGATAACCGTTTTATGCTGGTTGTTTTGTATTGTGTAGGTATGGCATTTTTTACCATGATTATGGGTAACGCGTTTGCTGCATTTCCGGTGATGACTGCTGGTATAGCGATGCCATTTTTAATTGAAGGACATGGCGCAAGCCCTGCACCTTTAGTGGCGCTAGGTATGTATAGCGGCTATTGCGGTACGTTAATGACGCCGATGGCAGCAAATTTTAATATTATTCCTGCCGCTCTTTTAGACTTAAAAGATAAGTACCATGTAATAAAGGTTCAAATTCCGACGGCAGTTACCTTACTCGCCGTTAATATTATTTTAATGTATAGCTTGGTGTTTAATGACTAAATCAACTTCTTCAATGGCGTGTGTATTAATAACCGGCTTTGCGCCTTTTGGTGGCGAAGCTATAAATCCTTCTTGGCAAGCAGTGCAAAAACTTGATGAAACTATCATCATGAAACACAAAATATGCACACTAGAACTTGCCTGTGAATTTAATACGTCTATCAGTCAGCTTATAAGCGCCATTGAGTCGCACAATCCGGCGGTTGTTTTGTGTATAGGCCAAGCAGGTGGGCGCAGTGAAATATCAATAGAGCGAATAGCAATAAACGTTGATGATGCACGTATTAAAGACAATGCAGGTAATCAACCTGTCGATACACCAATAGAAAAAAATGGCCCTGATGCCTATTTCACAAACTTACCAATAAAGCGCATGTTACAAGCATTGCACAACAGTAATATACCAGCTGCCATTTCGAATACTGCAGGCACGTATGTGTGTAATCACGTTATGTATGGTCTTATGCATTACATAAATGATCACTGCGCTGTAATGAAAGGTGGCTTTGTGCATATTCCTTATTTACCAAGCCAAGCTGTGCACCACAATGGCGCACCAAGCATGAGTGAGGAAACCGTTATTAACGCGCTAAAAGTGATGGTTGCGCAAGCTTTAAACAATAATAGTGACGTAAAAATAACAGCAGGCACCACACATTAACCACTTTGGTGCAGTTAAATATAACTTGGTGCATAAATTATTCTTAATTAATTGTAAAAGCTATGTGACTTGAGTAATTTTTTCTGATAAAACAAGGTTTCGCAGCACAGCAAATTGGCTTTGCTGCACACATAATAGGAATGAGGAGTTACTATGTGTTCAATTTTTGGGGTATTAGATATAAAATCTGATCCCACTCAATTGCGTACCCAAGCAATTGAAATGTCAAAGCTGCTTAGACACCGAGGTCCAGATTGGTCTGGTGTATACGCATCTGAAAAAGCTATTTTAGTGCATGAGCGTTTAGCTATTGTTGGTGTATCAAGCGGTGCACAGCCTTTATACAATCCTGAAAAAACAAATATTTTAGCGGTTAACGGCGAGATTTATAATCATAAAGAACTTGCAGCAGAGCTAGATGTTGATTTTACTTTTCAAACTCAATCAGACTGTGAAGTTATTTTAGCGCTGTACAAACAAAAAGGGCCTGACTTTTTAGATGACCTAAATGGCATTTTTGCATTTTGTTTATACGACGAAGAAAATGACGCCTACTTAATTGGCCGTGACCATATTGGTATTATCCCGCTTTACACTGGTCACGACGAGCACGGTAACTTTTACGTTGCTTCTGAGCTAAAAGCACTTTCTCCAATTTGTAAGCATATTGAAGAATTTCCACCAGGGCATTACCTGTACAGCAAAGATGGTAAAATTACGCCTTATTACAAGCGTGATTGGGAAACGTTTGATGCAGTTAAAGATAACAGCGCACAAGCCCTAGACGTTAAAGATGCATTAGAAGCGGCCGTTAAACGCCAGCTAATGTGTGACGTGCCTTACGGTGTATTACTTTCTGGTGGTTTAGACTCATCGGTTATCTCTGCTATTACCCAGCGTTTTGCTGCAAAACGTATTGAAGATAACGACGAAAGCGATGCATGGTGGCCTAAGTTGCATTCTTTTTCAGTAGGCCTTGAAGGCTCGCCTGATTTAGCGGCTGCACAAAAAGTAGCTGACATGATTGGTACTATTCACCACCCTATCATTTTTACCATTCAAGAAGGTATTGATGCATTACGTGAAGTGATTTACCACATAGAAACCTACGACGTAACAACAATTCGTGCCTCTACACCTATGTACCTAATGGCTCGCCAAATTAAAGCAATGGGCATTAAAATGGTGTTATCCGGCGAAGGTGCTGATGAGCTATTTGGTGGTTACTTATACTTCCATAAAGCCCCTAACGCACAAGAGTTTCATGAAGAGCTAAACCGTAAAGTATCAAAACTGCATATGTTTGACTGTTTACGTGCTAATAAATCAATGGCAGCATGGGGCGTAGAAGCACGTGTACCGTTTCTTGATAAAGAATTTGTTGATGTTGCTATGCGTATCAACCCTGAAGCTAAAATGTGTAAAGATGGCAAAATTGAAAAACACATTTTACGTGAAGGCTTTGAAGGTTACTTACCTGATGAAGTGCTATGGCGCCAAAAAGAGCAATTTTCAGACGGTGTTGGTTACAGCTGGATTGATACGTTAAAAGAGTTTGTAAACGAGCAAGTAAGCGATCAAGAGCTTGCAAATGCAAAATTTAAATACCCTATTAATACACCAGATTCAAAAGAAGCTTACTACTACCGTACTATTTTTGAATCGCATTTCCCTGGTGATGCATCAGCTAAATGTGTACCGCATGGTAAATCGGTAGCATGTTCGACTCCTGAAGCACTTGCATGGGACGCATCGTTCCAAAACAATGCAGATCCATCAGGTCGTGCTGCGGGCGTTCATAACGACGCGTATGCAAGCAAAGGTTAACACTCTTTGTTTAACGAAGCGTAAGCCCAAATGGCTTGCGCTTCGCTTTATAAAACTCACTTCCACCGAATCTGTTTTTTATAGCCCTGTGAATAACTTAAAAGGCTCAAGTGCTTTAATTGTTATTTATAAAAATGGGTTAACATCAAAAACAATGCAATATATTGCATCACAATCAAACCACCCTGCTACCGTATTTTTAAATCAAAATGAGATAACTAAACGCCATTGTAATATTCGCTGGTTTAACCAAACAAGTGAAATTAAACGCTGTGGACATGGCACTTTAGCGGCCGCTAATTTTTTAATAAAGCATTTTGGTTATTGCCCAGAAGTACTTACATCAATGAGTCATGAGCGTTTTACTATAAGAGTAAAAAAACAACGCGCCCAGTTATTACTAAAAAGCATAGAGCCTAAAAAAAGCGAATTAGCTGCAGGTGAGTTAAAAAGTGTGTTTTCATCAGCAATAAAAGCAGCCTACAGTACCGGCGATAAAAACGGTTATACGGTTGTATTATTTAATAAAGAATTTAATGAAGACGTTGAAAAAGACGATTTAAAAAGCTTACACGTTGATTTTAAAGCCTTGAGTAAACTCCACAAAAATGCAGTAATTGCCCTTAGTATAAAAAATAAAGACAAGAAAAATGCCATAGCGCATTTTAGATACTTTGCACCCCAGTTTGGAGTAAATGAGGACAGTGCAACGGGCTCAGCAATAACTGTTATTGCCCCTCTACTATTTAGACTACATGGTTTAAATAAAGTTAAGCTTATACAGCAATCAAATAATGGCGCATTGCTAAATTATGAGTTTAACAATGCTAAAGTTGTCATTTACTAGGGCGTGTTGACCTTTGCGAATTGAAATTTGTTCAATCTAGGGGCGATTAAATCGCGGCGCGAGGTTTGTAACCTAGTGGGCTAAGTAAAAATCGAGCAACAAAGAGTTTATCGCCCCTAGGCAGAACCCGAAGGGCAGCACATGTTTGGCATTTATGCTGCGTTATCGCCTATTTATGTGGAATAACCACACTTCATAGGCTCTGCCTTGCCTAAAAACCAAACATATTGCTGCAAATTCAACTATCAAAGATCAACACGCCCTAAACATATTAAGTAAACGTTTATAGCGGTCTTAACAAGCACAATGCAAAATAGTTACTATCGTCTTGCCATGTTTGCTCTAACTTTAAATTAGCTTGCGCTGCTAGCTGCTTAAACGACTCGAGCGTGTACTTGTGAGAGTTTTCTGTATGGATACTTTCACCTTCTATAAAGTCTATTTGCTGATCATTTATAATCACGCTTTGAGTGCAATTACTTACTAAATGCATTTCAATACGGCTATGTTGCTCGTTAAAGCGTGACTCATGGCTAAAGTTATCTATATTAAATGTGCCGTTTAGCTCGTTATTAATACGTTGTAGTAAATTTTTATTAAATGCGGCGGTAACTCCCGCTTTATCGTTATATGCATCAAGTAACACTTGGCGCTCTTTAACTAAATCAACCCCAATTAATACATAACCGTTTACACCGCATAAGCGATGGAAATTATTCATAACCTCGATGGCTTTAACTGGAGAAAAATTGCCAAGAGTCGAGCCCGGAAAGTACACCAAATTGGTTTGACTATCTAAAGCGGTGTCTTTGGTTAGCTGTTTAACCATTTGATTATGTGTAAAGTCTCCTAGTAATGGCGAAATTGCCAAATCTGGGAATAACGGTGACAAATGTGCAAGTGAATAACTGAGCATCTCCTCAGAAATTTCAAACGGTACGAAGGTTTTTACGTTTGCCATGTGCGCTAATAAATACGCGACCTTTTTACCCGAACCACACCCAGGCTCAATAATAGAGAGATTTTCAGGTAGCATTTGAGCAATCGACTGCGAGTATTGCTCTAAAATAGACAACTCCGTACGTGTAACATAATACTCTTGTAAGGATGTTATTTGCTCGAATAATGCAGCACCTTTATCATCGTAAAAATACTTACACGGAAGCGTTTTTTGTTGTTGAGTTAATCCGCTTATCACGTCGTTTAAAAATTCAGTGTCGGTTATGTTACTTTGTTTAATCGCTGTTACTTGGCTCATACTATATCCTTAGCTAGTCTTATCCCGCTGCACATCCACGCTTGATGTGGGTAATAAAAATTTCGGTATGTTTGTCGTAAATGGTTTTGAGGGGTAAACACACACCCGCCACGTAACACCATTTGGTTATTCATAAATTTACCATTGTATTCCCCTGCTACTCCTTCAATAGGCTTAAAACCGGGGTATGGCAAATATGCACTGTTTGTCCATTGCCAACATGAATCCGTTAACTGGTTTATTTCAGTATCATCTTTTGTTTGTTGTGGTGTTAGGTAGTTATTATTAGTGTCTGTTAAAGGTGTATTTTTAGCTGCATATTCCCACTCGAACTCTGTAGGCAAGCGAGCCTTTATAAAATTAGCATAGGCGCTGGCCTCAAAATAACTAACATGGCTGATGGGAGCACTTAAATTTAAAGGCTGCAATCCATAGTGTGTAAACTCAAACCATTCGTTATTTATGTAATGCCAATATAATGGATGCGTTAAACGAGTGTTTTGAATATGCGCCCAACCGTCGCTTAACCAATATTGTGGATTGCTATATCCACCGGCATTTATAAAGTCTAAATATTCACCATTAGTGACCAATCTATTAGCAAAACTGAATGGATGAATTAGTACTTGGTGTTTGGGGCACTCGTTATCATATGCAAATTCATCTTCGCCATTTGTCCCAATATTAATAATGGCTTGTTCAAAATTGATAAAATTAAGGGGTTTAATATCAGCTGATTTTTTTTGGCTATTTAAAAGCGATGTTTTATATTGAGGAAATAATGGATTTACTGAAAAGTTATATTTGATGTCCATAAACATTAGTTCTTGATGCTGTTGCTCGTGGTGTAACCCAAGTTCAATAATATCTTTAATGTGCGGGTTAACGTCAGTCTTAAGTAATTCAATCAAGCGGCTATCTACATGTTCTCTGTAAGCTAGCACTTCGTCTAAACCTGGCCTAGATAAGCTTCCTCTGTTTGCCCGTTTAAATTGCTCTCCAATCCCATTGTAGTAAGAATTAAAAAGCATTTTATAGTGAGGATTAAACACTGCGTACTGTTTACAATGAACACTAAGTAAAAACGTTTCAAAAAACCACGTGGTATGCGCTAAATGCCATTTAGTAGGACTGGCATCAGCCATAGCTTGTAATTGGCAATCTTCTACAGTGAGTGGTTCAATAATAGCTAGGCTTTCGTCTCTAACGCTGCAAAAGCGTTTAACAAGTTCGTTTTGATTGGTATCGTTTGTAACGCTTTCACGCATAATAGTATTAATCCTTTGCCTATCTATTTATAAAATATAGCTTAGGGCATGCTGAGCTTTTTGGATTGAAATTTGTTCAATCTAGGGGCGATTAAATCGCGGCACGAGGTTTGTAACCTAGTGGGCTAAGTAAAAACCGAGTAACAAAGAGTTAATCGTCCCTAGAAAGAACCCAAAGGGCAGTGTATGTTTGGTATTTATGCAGCGTTATCGCCTATTTATGGGGAATGACCACACTACATAGCCTCTGCCTTGCCTAAAAACCAAACACACTACTGCAAATTCAATCGCCAAAATTCAACATACCCTAATGTTGTGTTAAATCATATTCATATTACAACTTGATTAAAGATGCTTATCGGCTTATAAAATTATAATAGCCTTGAAGAGAAATTTGCTCTTTGCTAGCCGGTTTTTGATTATTCTTACGTGCATGCAAGCATGAAAAATAACGCATAAGCTGTTACCGAACCGCTAAGCTATAAAACTAGGAGCGATTAAATTGCGCCTAGATTTAATAAATTTCAATCCTTAAAGACTAACAAGCCCTAATATTTAAGCATTAATTAAGCTACTTAAAAATGATCTTTTTTTACTTAATCAAGTAAATTAATACTTTTAATAGCAAACTAAATTTTAACGTTCACTGAATTTTTAAATTTAGGGCTTTTAAATGAAAGAATCATGAATTTGGCCATATAAACAGCGTTTTAAATACAAATTCATTTACATTTAATATTTAACTCATACACTACTAGCTGTATGAACACGCTTCAAATTAGTTAGTCTTCAAATAATTACGGTATTACTTTTTACTTAATATTTAAAGACTAATGTAATTCGATATGACGCCGAATTTATTTTGGCTTGTTAGGACAACTAAAGAGGTATTGCATGAAGGAAAATCATGACAAATATAGTATTGACAACACGGATTACACCGTAGGTCAGGACAACGTACAAAAGTGGGGTTTTGATATACACAACCCTGTTTTTGGAACTAGTGCGGGCCTGATTGTCATCTTTTTAATCGCCATACTTGTTACCGACCCACAAACTGCAAAAACAGCGCTTGATAGTATCAAGACCGATATTATTAATAATTTTGATGCCCTATTTATGTGGGCTGCTAACTTCTTTGTACTCTTTTGTTTAGCACTTATTGTTTCTCCTTACGGTAATATTCGCCTTGGTGGTGATGACGCTAAACCTTCTCACTCTCGCGTTTCATGGCTTGCTATGTTATTTGCTGCGGGTATGGGTATCGGCCTTATGTTTTGGGGCGTTGCTGAACCAGTTGCTTACTTTACTGGTTGGTACGAAACACCGCTTAATGTAGCCGCTAACACACCAGAAGCTGCAAAATTAGCAATGGGCGCAACTATGTTTCATTGGGGTCTTCACCCTTGGGCTATTTACGCTGTTGTTGGTTTATCTCTTGCGTTTTTTACCTATAACAAAGGTTTACCGCTTTCGATTCGTTCTATTTTTTACCCTATATTAGGTGATAGAGCGTGGGGTTGGCCTGGTCATATCATTGATATTTTAGCTGTACTTGCTACGTTATTTGGCCTTGCAACGTCTTTAGGTTTAGGTGCGCAGCAAGCTTCTGCAGGTATTAACCATGTATTTGGCACAGAAGGTGGCATTGGCTCTCAAATTTTAGTTATTGCAGGTGTAACACTTTTAGCCATTGTCTCTGTGGTTCGTGGTATTGACGGTGGTGTGAAACTGCTAAGTAATGTAAATATGCTAATTGCGTTTTCATTATTATTGTTTGTTTGTTTAGTAGGCTTTGCTGTAGCAATGGGTAATGTACCAACTACCGTAATGGGCT
Source organism: Pseudoalteromonas sp. BSi20495 (assembly GCF_000241185.1). Classification (NCBI taxonomy): domain Bacteria; kingdom Pseudomonadati; phylum Pseudomonadota; class Gammaproteobacteria; order Alteromonadales; family Pseudoalteromonadaceae; genus Pseudoalteromonas; species Pseudoalteromonas sp. BSi20495. Next base: position 30,993 of record NZ_BADY01000176.1, on the reverse strand, counting down.
ATGTAGAAAATATTATTCCATTGAGTAATCCTCACGGCCGTGAAGACGAAACGTGGATGCATGGTTGGACTGTGTTTTACTGGGCTTGGTGGATTTCCTGGTCACCGTTTGTAGGTATGTTTATCGCGCGTGTATCACGGGGTCGTACAATTCGTGAATTCTTAATTGCGGTTTTACTTATCCCTACTCTAGTTACTGTTTTATGGATGTCTATTTACGGCGGTATTGCGATTGATCAAGTAGTTAATGGTGTTGGTGCGTTAGGCACTAATGGTTTAACTGAAGTACCTTTAGCTATGTTCCAAATGCTTGATGAGTTACCTTTATCTAATATTTTATCGTTTATTGCAATTTTATTAGTGTTGGTATTTTTCATTACGTCATCTGACTCTGGTTCATTAGTAATTGATTCAATTACAGCTGGCGGTAAAATTGATGCACCGGTACCACAACGTATATTTTGGGCATCGGTTGAGGGCGCAATTGCAGCTGCTTTACTTTGGATTGGTGGCACACAAGCAATTGAAGCACTACAAGCAGGCGCTGTTTCTACAGGGTTGCCATTTACTATTGTATTGTTGTTTATGTGTTTAAGCTTAGTTTTAGGTTTACGAACTGAGCCTCGCCCAGTTAAGTAATACTTTTAGTAAGTAACACTTTTAGCTAGTAACGAAAGCGCCGCAATTTTGCGGCGTTTTTTTGTTTAATAACTTTAAATTGTATGCGCTTATAGCCATAACTCTGAAATGGGCGTGTCTACACGATAATGGTGACTCAGTTGCGCTTGTAAAAGCTCAGCTGTAGCAAGTGCATCCGTTAGCGCATTGTGATTTTGATATGCAGGTAGAGAATGACGCGCACGGCAATCTGTTAGTCTAAGAGAACCTAATTTTGTGTTAAACAGCCGCCCTAATAACCCTTGCCTTGCTTTTAGTGCTCTTTTTTCTATTTCCATTGTATCTACCAGTGCAAACTCAATACCTTCTTTAAGTCTTAGTAATAAAGCATTGTTTAAAAAGTGGCGCTCTATTGCAGCGTAATGCACCACGACAACTTTACCACTGAGCGCTTCAAGTAAAGGCTCTATAATTTGATTAAAGTCAGGGGCCTCATTTACCTCAGAGTGCGTTATTCCATGTATTAAAATAGACTCTTCATGAAGATTACGCCTAGGCTGCACAACCCAATGCCGACTGTGCTTACAATAAATGCGCTCTAAATTGAACGGCACTAAACCAACACTCACTATATCGTCGTTTTGGCTATTTAAGCCTGTTGTTTCAAAATCCATTGCTACAAAAGGTACGTCTTTTATTGCAGCTTTGTCTTGATTATAAGCACCCGCATAAAAGTGTTTTAAGAGTTTATTTTTGGTGCTATTTGCAAGCTCGTTATACCTAGCTTGCCAATTAATTGCTTTATGATTACGTGGATTCATAGGCTACTTCATACCAGAGTTTGCTGTGTAGCTAAATTTTAAATAGCTTTGTGCTTTTTCTAAAATAGCGAATGCCTCTTTTAAGTTTCGTTGCTCGAACGGAGAAAGTAAATGTGGGTCTAAGTCGTTATCGGGCTCTTCGCCCTTCTCTATTTGCCACGCTTGATGGCGAATTCGCATCATGGCAATGTACTCAAGTGCATCACGTAAATCTTGCGCTTTGCCCTGTGGTAAAAGTTTTGCGTCAATAATATCTTCTAATCGCTCAAACGAGTTTTGTTTGCGTGAACCAATGGCTAATGCGTGCACCCGAATAACATCAGAAAGAGGTGCAGTCCCTCTTCGCTTTAAGTTCATTGAACGCTTATGTTGGCCATTATGCTCCATAACAAAGCCTTTAAAGAAGCCAAGTGGAGGTGTTCTGTTGCGTGCATTTGCTGCCATATTAGCTAAAAACACGCGATTTACTTTACTTTGTTTTGCTATAAATATTTTAAGCTCGTCGGCCCACTTAGTTTTACCCCACACACCGTCTAAATCAAAAAATATAGCGCTATTAAGCAGCGCTTGTGGTTTTGGCTGCGCTATCCAATCTGCAAATTGATCGAACCACTGTGAGCGAGTTTTACGCCATTTTTTAAACGACGCCATAATTTCTCCATCACAGTAGGTGTAACCACACTGCGCTAAGCCATCACACACAAAATCGGCAATATTTTGAAAATACGCGTTATGTTTTTCGTCGTCGTAACTGTCATCTAAAATAAGCGCGTTGTCTTGATCGGTTACAATAAGTTGCTCGTCTCGAGCCATTGAGCCCAGAGCAATAAAACAATAAGGCACAGGGGGTGGTCCAAACTTTTCTTCTGCTAATACAAGTAGTCTTTGTTTAAATGTACGCCCTATAACAGCCATGGCTGTACCAACCATGTGTGAGTTTGCATCTTCATTCACCATACGAACAAACACATTGGGCAATTGGCGCGCATAATGCGCCAAATCTTCTATTGTTTGTTGAGCCAGTATGCCACGTACAAGTAATAAGCTGCTTTGAGATTCATAACGCAAAATATCAGAGAGAGAGATAACTCCTATTGGGCGTCTTTTTTGTACTACTGGCAAATGATGTAAGTTATCTCTAAGCATGGCAAGTACTGCTTCGAAAATATAGTCATTAGCATCTAAAAGCACTAAGTTAGTGGACATAATATCTTTTGCTTGCGTGTTAAAGGCAAGCCCTTTAGCCACTACTTTAGTGCGTAAATCCCTATCAGTTATTATACCAACTACTTGTCCATCATCTTCTTCTGGGTCATCATTTATGGGTTTATTTACATCTGTTACCAACACTGACGATACCGCCTCTTCGGTCATTAATTTAGCGATATCTTGTATCGTAGAAGTTGCATCTACGGTGACTACGTCTCTGTGAATTAATGATTTTACCTTCGCGGTTGTCAGGTCATTACCATCGGCTTGCTCGACAATAGCTTGATGCAAACGCACGTTACCGTCTGTTTCGAAGTAATCAGCAAACGCATCAAACTCATCACAGTAACGATTAAATAGCTCAACATTTATGCAATACACTAACGTATCTTCCAGAGCAGTTGCGGGAAAACGCACCTTACGGTTCATCAATAAACCCATTTGACCAAATATACCTGCGGTAGCCAAACGATTGTACAGCTCGCCATTTCGGCGATACATTTCTACAGAGCCACTTCTAATTACATACAAATCAGAAATGTCTTGTCCAAAACTCAAAATATCTGTTTGAGCTCTGAAATAAGCCACTTCTACTTGTTGAGCTAGCTCATTAAGCGCTTTTTGAGGTAAGTCATCAAAAGGAGGATGTTGTGCTAAAAATTGTGCGATTTCAACTTGTTCGGCTTGCATAAATCCCTTCCTGTATGCGCATTAAAATGACTAAATCTATTTTGCAGACTAACACTATCATCGGGGTGTGAAAACAATTACTGCACAATTTTGGGCACAAAAAAAGAGCCTAAATAGACTCTTTAAATGTAACACTTATTGTATAAATTTATTTACCGCGCTGAGCGTCTTTTTGGGCTTTTTTAGCTTCTTTACGTTGCTGTAAAACAGCTTGTGCCTCATTACCGATATGGCCCTCACCGCGCGCTTGCGCTAGTTCTATTTGCTTTTGGCGCTCTGCAAAACGTGCGCGTTGTTCGTCCGTTACTTCTTCAATGCAGTGATGACAAGAAACGCCTTCCATGTATTCAGGCTTTAACTTTTCGTCTTCTGTAATTGGCATACGACACGCGTGGCATTGATCATAAGAGCCTTTTTGTAGGTCGTGATCAACCGCAACACGATTATCAAATACAAAACACTCGCCTTCCCACATGGTTTCTTCTTTTGGCACTTCTTCTAGGTATTTTAAAATACCGCCTTCAAGGTGATAAACTTCATCAAAACCTTGCTCTTTCATGTAGGCTGTCGATTTTTCGCAGCGGATACCGCCGGTACAAAACATCGCCACTTTTTTGTGTTTTTCAGGGTCTAAGTTTTCTTTAGCCCACTGTGGAAATTCGCGAAAGGTTTTAGTATTTGGATCAACCGCATTTTGAAATGTACCAATTTCAATTTCGTAATCATTACGTGTATCAATTAAAATTACTTCAGGGTCAGATATAAGTGCGTTCCACTCATTTGGCTTTACATAGCTACCCACAACTTTAAGCGGATCTACGCCTTCAACGCCCATCGTTACAATTTCTTTTTTTAGTTTTACTTTAGTGCGGTAAAACGGACATTCATCGTCGTAAGATTCTTTTGTAACGATGTTTTTTAAATTTGGTTGCTCATCTAACCATGCTAATAAGTTGTCTATCCCTTCACGTTTTGCAGAAACAGTGCCGTTTATACCTTCGGCAGCGAGCAATAAAGTACCGCGTACTTCATTTGCTTCCATCACTTCTAGTAATGGCTTACGGATAGCTTCAAATTCAGGTAAACCTACAAACTTATACAGCGCACATACTACAAAGTGATCGCCCGTTACATTATCTTTATGAACAACAGTCATTATATTTCCTATTTTGCCTTGTTAGCCAATATTGGCGTTTACCGAATCGTAAATCCGGCGCATATGGGGCGCGTATTTTACGCTTTTTTAGTTTAATTGCAAAAAATAGCGCTATAGATTGGTTTTTACTGTTAGCGACCTAGCTGTGTAAGCTATAATGCGCTGATAAATTTATAGAGTTAATTTGCTCATTTTGGAGAAACACACATTGCAGTTTACTGATCTTGGGATTGATACACGCCTTGAAACACAACTAGCACATCAAGGGATCACCCAGCCCACCGATATTCAAGCGCATGCAGTGCCTACCGCACTTGCAGGGCATGACATTTTCGCTCAGTCTAAAACTGGGTCGGGCAAAACCTTGGCGTTTTTATTACCTGCTGTACAAAGGGTTATGAAACAAAAAGCACTCAGTAAACGCGATCCTCGTGTACTTATTGTTGCTCCTACGCGTGAGCTTGCTACGCAAGTATTTACTCAGCTACGTTTATTAATTGCAGGCACAGCCATTAAGGCCGTAAAAATACTTGGTGGCGAAAACTTTAATGACCAAATAAAAGCACTTAGAAACGACCCACAATTCGTAGTTGCTACACCTGGGCGTTTAGCTGATCACATTACAAAACGCTCATTACAATTGAGCGGACTAGAACTGCTTATTTTTGATGAAGCCGATCGTATTTTAGATTTAGGTTTTACTGAGCAGTTAAAAATGATTAACGAGCAAGCTAATCACCGTTTACGTCAAACGTTATTGTTTTCTGCAACACTTGACCATGCACAAGTAGATGCTCTATCACGTAACCTATTAAAAAAACCAAAGCAAATTACGCTAAGTGCAGCAAATGAGCAACATAGCGATATTAAACAAACGTTATACCTTGCCGATCACCTTGATCATAAAGAAGCGCTATTAGAGCACTTTTTAAACCAAGATGATGTTGGCCAATGTATTATCTTCACAGCAACGCGTTCTGACACGAGCCGTTTGAGTGAAGCGCTTAATGCTAAAGGCTTCAAATCTGTAGCGCTTGCTGGTGATTTAACGCAAAGTAAACGTTTAGATATCATGGATTCGTTTAGCCGCGAAAACTTTAAAATATTGATCACCACCGACGTTGCATCTCGTGGTTTAGATTTACTAAGCGTAACGCATGTTATTAACTTTGATTTACCAAAACACGCTGAAGAATATGTACACCGCATAGGTCGCACAGGACGAGCAGGCTTTAAAGGTAACGCAATCTCATTAGTTGGCCCAAAAGATTGGGCAAGTTATTTAGCTATTAAAGCATTTTTAAATGACGAATTAAAATTTGCGAGCGTAGAGAGCTTAAAAGCTAAGTTTAAAGGTTTAAAAGAGAAAAAACCTGAGGCAGCGTGGGACAAATCTAAAGAAAAAGCCGCCGCTGTTAAAAAGCCTGCATTTAAGCGCAAAGCTAAACCTAAAAAGCCTACAGCACCAATTAAAGCACCGATGAACATTGATGGCGATACACCAATGCGCCGTAAAAAAAAGCCTGAGCAGGAATAATTATGAGTTACCTAGGAACCACACAAACATTATTTGTAAAAGAAGTGAGTAACGAAGGTGCTTACTTAGACGGCCATGATTTAGGTGAAGTATTTTTACCAAAACAAGAAATAAAACATGAGCTTGAAGCGGGCGATAGTATTAGTGTATTTATCTTTTTAGACAATGCTAATTTGGCCACAGCAACAATAAAGAAACCACATGCTCAAGTTGGCGAGTATGCCCTACTGCGCGTTAAAGAAATAAATAGTATTGGGGCGTTTTTAGATTGGGGGCTTGAGAAAGATGTGCTTGCACCTTTTAATGAACAAAAACCACGCATGCAAGAAGGCCATTCTTATTTAGTACGTCTGTACCTTGATAATGCAAGCCAACGTATTTGTGCCTCAAACAACTTTAATCGTTTCCTGTCAAAAGATGAGCCGCAATATACTCACTTACAAGAAGTGGATTTAATTGTTGCTGGAAAAACAGATATTGGCTACAAAGTATTAATTGAAGAGTCGCACTTCGGTGTTGTTTTTTACAATATGGTATTTAAAAGCTTATTTGTGGGTCAAAAGCTTAAAGGCTATATTCAAAAAGTACGTGACGACGGAAAAATTGATGTTGTACTAGAAAAGCCAGGTATGGGAAAAGTAAGTGACCTTGGTGAAACTATTATGCAAAAACTTAAAAACGAAGGCGGTGTTATTCCACTTGGTGATAAGTCTGATCCTGAAGCAATAAAAAAGATGTTTTCTACCAGTAAGGCTAATTATAAAAAAGCAATTGGTGGCTTATTTAAACAAGAGTTAATAGATATTGAAGCAAAATCAATCCGTTTGAAGTAACAAAAATGCGTTTAGTATACTTACTAAACGCTTTAATTTTTTAGATTAGTTGATTTGAAAATAAGGTTTTTATCGTTTATTAAACCTAAAATATTAATGAAAGTGTATCAACCTAAAATATACTTATAAGGTAAAGTACATTGCGTATATTGCCTGGAATAATCAAGCGCATCTTCTTTAGTTTCTAGATTAAGTGGTGCTAAACGAAATACCTTTTTGTCACAGTCTTGTTTTCGCTCATCGTGATTATCAACACATTCACTTATACTAATATTATGGTTACTTAAGACGCCTTCATTTTTATAACATAAATGATAAGCGTAATCAGCCATCGTCTTTTTAAAATCATATACGTTAATAGGGTAGCTAGAAATAATATCTGTAACCTTTGTCACGCCATCATAAGCTTTACTTGAAAGAACATACTTGTTAACTAAAAAACCCGCAATAATAATGAAAAACAAACCAAAAAACGACTTCAAAATAGATCCCCTACTGAATTTTGATACTATTAATGTAGCATAATATACCAATTAAGTAAGGGCATAGCACTTAACAACTACTTTTTATTGAATTAAGCAATGGACTTGTTAATATCAGTTAATACTCTCAAAGGGTTTTCAGATTGCGTTATAGGCCGTCCAATCACTAAATAATCACTACCAGCATCAATGGCTTGCTTAGGTGTCATGATACGCTTTTGATCGCCTGCTGCACTCCCTTCTGGACGAATACCTGGAGTGATAAGTTTAAAGCTTTCCCCCAGCTCGGATTTAAGTACCTCAGCTTCTTGCGCTGAACATACAACACCGTCAAGTCCAGCCTCTTGAGCAAGTTTAGCTAAATAGATAACTTGCTCTTTCGCCGGCTTATCAATACCTAAACGCTCAAGCTCTTTTTCATCCATGCTTGTTAAAACAGTCACAGCAATTAGCAAAGGTGCTTTATCACCAAATTTTTCTAGGGCCATTTTAGCTTTATTCATCATTTCAAAGCCACCAGATGCATGTACATTAACCATCCATACTCCCATTTTTGCAGCTGCAGTCACAGCCTTTGCAACTGTATTAGGAATGTCATGAAACTTTAAGTCTAGGAAAACATCAAAGCCTAAATCAATTAGTTCTTTAACAAAAGTAGGACCAAAATAAGTAAACATCTCTTTGCCAACTTTAAGGCGACATGTCTCTGGTGAAAGTTGCTTAACAAAGTCTAGAGCTATTTGTTGATCGTCGTAATCTAATGCTATAAGAATTTTTTTTGAGTGTTCAAAAGACATAACTATCCTAATGTATGGCTATAAAGTAACTATAAATAGATCTAATGCGATATCTTCAGCAGGTGATTTTAAGTGTTGATAAATGAAATTTATATAGACTGTGTTTTACAAAAATTTCAACTAAGTAAACACTCAGTTTAATTTGCTAAAATGATCATCTTTAAATCCAGTATTATTAAAGGGGTTATTAAAATCCGTCTAATCCTCTGCTTGGAACAATAGTTTCCCAATGTTTACAAGAAGGGCAATTCCAATAAATCGTGTAGCTAGTAAAGCCACAGTGCTGACATTGAAAGTCAGGTTTAGTCGCTATGTAAGAAGTAACCAATTTATCAATTTGATTCAGTACTTCTTTTGTGTTTTTGTTTTGATCACCCATCAATTGCAGTAAAAAACTAAAACCACGAATAGTAGGTTGACGTTTTAAACTATCAGTTAAAAAATCAAAAGCTTGTTTTGTATGCCCTTGTTCTAGCAAAGCTTGGCAGTGTTTTATTTTTATTAATACACCGCCCTTTTCTAACAAGTCACCTACTAGCTCATGAAATTGATGCGTTAAATTTAATTGTTTATAACTATGTGCGAGCTGATCAATAAATAGCGGAGCAAACAAAGTAAATTGAGTAACAAGTTCACGCCAGTAATAAATTGCTTTAACGTAGTCTTCTTTTATATAAGCCAATAAACCTAATTCGTACAGAGGACGCACTGCTTTATAATTTAAGCTAATTGCTTTTCTCATTAATTGTGGATTATCATCACTCAGAGCAGATTCGCAATAAAAATTAGCAATAGCTTTGAATTGCTGTTCTTTAGAAAATAACTCGCTATGGGCTTCAAACATATTAATACCTTTTTCCCATTCGCGAGTTTGCGAATACAAAGTTATAATAGGTTCGAGCGCTTCAACATGCCCTGCTTTAACTAGCCAGACTAAATGTTCTTCAGCACCATCAAGTAAACCAGCCATAATATAGTCTTCAGCAAGTTCTAAACGGCTTGTTGCAGCTTGTTGTTCATTTAAGCTTGGGTGTTTTAAAAGTAGTTCATGGATTTTTATTGCGCGGTCTAGTTCACCTCGACGGCGAAACATAGTTGCAAGTGTAGAATAGTGCTCGACTGAATCAGCCGAAACTTCAAGCAAGTTAATTAAATGCTCTAAGCCCTGATCTTCTTCTCTATCGAGTAAAAACTTTAAGCCTTTACTGTATTCAGAGGTAATCTGACGATTAAGTAAGTGAGCTTGGTTTTTAGCACTGTTTTTCCCCATAATCCAACCGTAACCGGCTGCAACAGGGAGTAATAAAAACAAAAGCTCAATCATAATTAAATGTCTTTATTAGCAGCAAGCTTTTTTTTATCTTCTTCAGGTACTAATAACTTTTTCAACCGATAGTTTTGCCACTTCAATTGTGAAAATAATTTAAAGCTAATAAAAAAACCGATCAAAACACCCAGTAAAAAGCAAATACTTATTATTACAGCTAAAGGTAATGTATTACTGGCAATAATATAATTAATTTGTACTAATTGTGGATTTTGAGAACCCAATACAAATGCGCTAATTAGGCATAGCGCAACCAGAATAATTTTTAAGACCTTAAACAAGTAACTACTCCACTAAGTTAACTAGGCAATACTTTCATTCACGCGGTCGCGTAATTCTTTACCCGGTTTAAAATGAGGTACATGCTTTCCGTCAAGCTCAACTGTATCGCCAGTCTTAGGGTTACGACCTGTGCGAGGAGCACGGAAATGCAAAGAGAAACTACCAAAACCTCTGATCTCAATACGATCTGAAGTAGATAATGAGCCGGCCATTTGTTCAAGAATTTCTTTTACAGCATTCTCAACATCTTTCACTGGAACGTGTGCGTGTTGTTCCGCAAGTGTTTCTATCAATTCTGACTTAGTCATATCGTTTCCTTAAAAAGAAATATAGGAAGGGCAAAAAATGCCCTTCCAACTAAAACTAATTATATATTAGTCTTTTTGTGCATTTGCGAAAGCAGCTGCCATTGCGTTTTCAAACACTGGCTCTTCTTTCTTAAGCTTCTCTAGTACTTCTTTCTCTTCTGCTTCGAAAAGAGCTTTTACAGATAAGCTTAAAGTGCGGTTCTTACGATCAACACCAACGTATTTAACTTCAATTTCGTCGCCTACAGAAACAACAGTAGTTGCATCTTCAACGCGTTCTTGAGCGATATCAGCTACACGGATGTAACCTTCAACGCCTTCGATAAGTTCAACAGTTGCGCCTTTCGCATCAACTTCAGTCACTTTACCTTTAACAATAGCACCTTTTTTGTTTGCATCAAGGTAGTTATTGAATGGGTCAGCTTCGATTTGCTTAACACCTAGAGAGATACGTTCACGCTCTGGGTCAACTTGCAATACGATAGCAGTGATTTCGTCGCCTTTCTTGAATTCACGTACAGCTTCTTCGCCAGGTGTATTCCAAGAAATATCTGAAAGGTGTACAAGACCGTCAATACCACCGTCAAGGCCGATAAAGATACCGAAGTCAGTGATTGATTTGATCTTACCAGTAACTTGATCGCCTTTGTTCTGTAGACGAGCAAATTCCTGCCAAGGATTAGCAATACATTGCTTAAGACCAAGAGAAATACGACGACGTTCTTCGTCAATTTCTAAAACCATAACTTCAACAGTGTCGCCAAGGCTTACAACTTTTGAAGGATGGATGTTCTTGTTAGTCCAATCCATTTCAGAAACGTGTACTAAGCCTTCAACGCCTTCTTCGATTTCCACGAAACAGCCGTAATCTGTAAGGTTAGTAACACGACCAGACAGTTTAGAACCTTCTGGGTAACGACCAGCGATAGCTGCCCATGGATCTTCACCAAGCTGTTTAAGGCCTAGAGATACACGAGTTTTATCTTTGTCGAATTTTAGAACTTTAACTGCGATTTCGTCGCCAACATTAACGATTTCTGAAGGGTGTTTAACACGCTTCCAAGCCATATCAGTAATGTGTAGTAGACCATCAACACCACCAAGGTCAACGAATGCACCGTAGTCTGTAAGGTTCTTAACGATACCTTTAACTTCTTGACCTTCAACAAGGTTAGCAAGAAGCTCTTCACGTTCTTGTGAGTTTTCAGATTCGATAACTGCACGACGTGAAACAACAACGTTGTTACGTTTTTGATCAAGCTTGATTACTTTAAATTCAAGCTCTTTGCCTTCAAGGTGAGTTGTGTCACGTACTGGACGAACATCAACAAGTGAACCAGGTAGGAAAGCACGGATTGAATCAACTTCAACTGTGAAACCGCCTTTAACTTTACCGTTGATAACACCGGTAACAGTTTCTTGCTCTTCACATGCTTTCTCAAGACGGATCCACGCTTCGTGACGCTTCGCTTTCTCACGAGAAAGGATAGTTTCACCGAAACCGTCTTCAATTGCATCTAGTGCAACATCTACTTCGTCGCCAACAGCAACTTCAAGTTCACCAGCAGCATTTTTGAACTGCTCTGCAGGGATAGCACTTTCTGATTTAAGACCAGCATCTACAAGTACAATGTTATTCTCGATAGAGATTACTGTACCTTTAACAATAGAGCCTTGCTCTGCTTCAAAACCCTTTAAGCTTTCTTCAAATAACTGCGCAAAATTTTCTGACATACGAATATACGTCTCATATATTAATACCAATAAGCAACCATGCTGCATGGGGTTGTTAAAATAGCACGGGCATCCTGCTGGTGCATAAAATGTGTTTAGCTTCGTTTAGGAAGCTTACCTTCAGATATTGCAACATCTAATAAAGTCATAACTTTATCAAACACTTGCTGAGCATTGAGTTCGCTAGTATCGAGTTCAATAGCATCGTCTGCCGGCACAAGCGGAGCAACGGCACGATTCATATCGCGCTCGTCACGAGCTTGAATGTCCTGTAATAGACCACTCAGTGTAACATCAAGGCCGCGCGTATTCAACTCAACAAAACGCCTACGAGCACGCTCTTCTGCACTTGCTGTTAAATAAATTTTTAACGGCGCATCTTGAAAAACCACAGTCCCCATATCGCGACCATCGGCAATTAAGCCACTTTCAGTACGAAACGCTCGCTGGCGACGTAATAATGCTTCACGAACGCGAGGTAATGCTGCAACCTTTGATGCCGCAGCGCCTACTTCTTCATTACGAATAGTAGTCGTTACATCTTCGCCTTCTAAAATAACTTTTCCTGCATTAGTTTGGCTATCTACCAAAAACTGCACATCTAAATTTGCAGCAAGAGGGACAAGCCCTTCTTCATTGTCTAATGCAATTTGGTGATGAAGTGCAGCTAAAGATAAAACGCGATAAATCGCACCGCTATCTAATACATCCCACCCTAACTTGTCGGCTAACAAGCGACAAACAGTTCCTTTACCTGAACCACTTGGGCCATCAACGGTGATCACGGGCATTAATAACGCCTGCATTTAAACCTCCTGCAATGCACACCTAAATAAACCGCCACATTATACGCCAGTTATAAAAATATATCTGCTATTAGTGTGTAACTTTTTATAATTAGTTATAAAAGCCCTATTCACTGACTGACGCTAAAACATTGAAAAATGTAGGAAATGTCTTATAAGTACACTTTGGATCATTAATCGTTATAGGTTTCCCGCCAACAGCAACCATGGCAAAGCACATGGCTATACGGTGATCGTCGTAGGTATCTATTGCTACATCATTGAAATGTTCAGGTGGTGTAATTTCTATAAAATCATGCCCTTCTACAACTTCTGCACCTACTTTTCTAAGCTCAGTTGCCATTGCATATAAACGGTCTGTTTCTTTTACTCGCCAGTTATAAATGTTACGAATGGCAGTTGGACCTTTAGCAAAAAGAGCAACTGTTGCGAGTGTCATAGCTGCATCAGGAATTGCATTAGCGTCAATATCTACGCCTTTTAATTCGCCTTTGCGAACAACTAAACGCTCATCATACCAATCGATTTTCGCGCCTACTTGCTCCATTACTTTGGCAAAGCCTATATCACCTTGAACCGATTTAGCACCTACACCTTTAATCTCAATTTCACCACCCGCTATCGCAGCTGCAGCAACAAAGTAAGAAGCAGAAGACGCATCCCCTTCAACCATAATTCGATCGAGAGATTGATACTGTTGACCACCTTTAACTTTAAAAGTTGCATAATTACTGTGTTCAACATTAACACCAAAACGTGCCATTACATCAAGCGTAATATCAATATATGGTTTAGAAACCAAGGTACCTTTAATGGTTATATTTGTATCACCACTAAACAAAGGTGCAGCCATTAGTAATGCAGTTAAAAATTGACTTGAAATACTACCGTCAATTTCAACTGAGCCGCCCTTAATTTGCCCACCCATAATCTTAAGTGGTGGATAGTCTTTGTGTTTAGTATAAGTAACATCACCACCCAATGCTTGAAGAGCATCAACTAAATGCCCTATTGGACGCTCTTCCATGCGCGGCTCGCCTACTAACTCATATTCACCAGTAACAGCAGCAAGTACAGCCGTTAAAGGTCTGTAAGCAGTGCCGGCATTCCCTAAAAACAATGGCTCGCTAGGCGTTTTAAATACGCCACCAACGCCGTTTACTGTCGCGACTGTTCGCTCATCATTTAAAGTTACATGCACACCTAATAATTTTAAAGCACCTAACATATGGCGTATATCATCGCTATCAAGCAAATTTTCAACAACGGTAGTACCGCTTGCCAGTGCTGCTAAGAGCAAAATCCTATTCGATAAGCTCTTTGAGCCTGGTAGGGTTACCGTGCCATTTACTTTTGTAATTGGTTCTAAACGAAGCTGTTCCATTAACTGTGCTCCTTAGCAAAGGCAGCCATAAAGTCTACGAGGGCTTGAACACCTTCAAGTGGCATAGCGTTGTAAATACTTGCGCGCATGCCTCCTACAATTCGGTGCCCTTCAAGTGCAAGTAAACCCGCATCATTGGATTGAGTTACAAACTGCTCATTTAAGCTTTCATCGTTTAGCCAAAAAGGAACATTCATACGTGAACGACAATGCTTAGCGACTATATTTGAGTAAAAGTCAGAATTATCAATAAAATTATACAGTAGCTCAGCTTTTGCAATATTTTGTGTTTCCATGGCTTTTACGCCGCCATTTCTCTCTAACCATTCGAAGACTTCAGCAGCTAAATACCATGCAAAAGTAGGTGGCGTGTTAAACATGCTGCCCTGTTTTGCTTCAAGGGCGTAATCTAAAATACCAGGCTTTGCTAGCCCTTCACGCTCAAGTAGTGTTTTACGAACAATAACGATTGAAATACCCGATGGACCGATATTTTTTTGCGCACCAGCGTAAATTAAATCAAATTTGTTCACGTCTATTTCGCGAGACAAAATAGTCGATGACATATCAGCAACAATCGGCGCAGTTGGGTGACTCGGTACATCAAAAATCTCGAGTCCATCTACCGTTTCGTTAGGGCAATAATGAATGTACGCCGCATCTTCTGGTAATTCCCAGTCAGCAACGTCTTTAATTGAAAATTCACCATCAGCATCATTACGTACATCCGTAAAAGACGTTTGAGTGAACTTATTCGCTTCATCTCTGGCGCTTTTCGACCATACGCCATTCTCGCAATAAAACGCTGTTTTGCCTTCTTGGTGCAAATTTAAAGGAACAGCACTAAATTGGCCACGACCGCCACCGTGCATAAACAACACTTCAAATTCATCACTGATATTCATTAAGCGGCGAAGACTCGCTTCACACTTTGCAGTTAATGCTAAAAACTCTTTGCTGCGATGGCTCATTTCCATTACAGAAACACCCAAGTCTTGCCAATCTAGAAACTCTTTTTGCGCTTTTTTCATAACCGCTTGCGGAAGCATAGCCGGTCCCGCACAAAAATTATATTTACTCATTACCTTTGCCTCATTCCAGTAATTTAACTACTAAGCATGAACGTATAATCCCCATCCACTCAACCTTACGATTTTAATGAATGAATATAATTTCACACTCTATTAATTTTTTTCAACAACATTAAAAAAAGCGGCCAAGGCCGCTTTTTCAATATCAATTATTCTGAAGGAGGATTATCATCCGCTACTTCATCAATAACCGTATCTACAGTTTCAACGTCTTCAATATCAATCAAGTCACTTTGAGTAACTTCAATCTCTTCTATACGTTGTAAACCAACTACTTGCTCTTCGTCAATAGTTCTGATCAAAATAACACCTTGAGTGTTACGTCCAACCGTAGAAACTTCATTAACACGAGTTCGTACTAAGGTACCACGATTTGAAATAATCATTATTTCATCGTTGTCGTCAACTTGCACAGCACCAACAACAGCACCGTTACGTTCACTCACCTTAATTGATACAACACCCTGTGTTGCACGACTCTTCGATGGGTAATCTTCAAGTTGCGTACGCTTACCGTAACCGTTTTCAGTTACCGTCAGAATAGCACCGTCAGTTTTTGGTACAATTAACGATACTACGCGTTGCTCATCTGGCATTTTAATACCACGAACACCTGTAGCAGTACGACCCATAGGGCGAACACCTTTGAAGCGAATCTCAGGGTTACCTTCTTCGTCTAATACTGGATTACCGTTTTCATCAACAACCGTTGTTTCTTCAGCTTCTTTAAAACGTACAACTTTACCTGCATCAGTGAACAACATAATTTCGTTGCTACCATCGGTAATATCAACCCCAATCAGGCTATCGCCTTCATTTAAGTTAACAGCAATAATACCGCTTGCACGTTGACGACTGTAAGCCGTTAATGGTGTTTTCTTAACTGTACCAAATGCTGTTGCCATAAAGATGTATTTATCTTCTGCGTACTCGCGTACTGGCAATATAGCAGTAATTCGTTCATCAGCTTCAAGTGGTAACAAGTTAACAATTGGCTTACCGCGCGCTGCACGACTTGCCAGTGGTAACTGATATACTTTAAGCCAATATAAACGCCCGGCCGTAGAGAAACATAAAATAGTATCGTGCGTATTTGCAACGAGTAGACGTTCAATGAAATCTTCATCTTTCATCTTCGTTGCTGATTTACCTTTACCACCACGGCGTTGTGCTTCGTAATCAGACAATGCCTGATATTTCACATAACCTTCGTGAGAAAGCGTTACTACAACGTCTTCTTCGGTAATTAAATCTTCTAAGCTAATATCGTGAGCCGCTGCATTAATTTCAGTACGACGTTCATCGCCGTATTGTGCTTTAATTTCAACTAACTCATCACGAATAACTTCCATTAAACGCTCTGGCGTTGCCAAAATATGTAAAAGCTCAGCAATTAAATCTAATAGTGTTTGATATTCACTCAGGATTTTTTCATGCTCAAGACCTGTTAGCTTGTGTAAGCGTAAATCTAGGATTGCTTGGGCTTGTTGCTCTGAAATAAAATACTGACCGTCGCGAATACCTAAATCAGCAGCTAGCCAATCTGGACGTGCAACATTATCTTCGCCTGCTTTTTCAAGCATTGATTTTACATTACCTAATTCCCACGAACGTGCCGTTAAAGCAACTTTAGCTTCAGCAGGTGTAGGGGATTTACGAATAAGTTCGATAATAGGGTCAATGTTTGCAAGCGCAATAGCTAAACCCTCTAGCATATGTGCACGATCGCGGGCTTTGCGTAAATCAAATACTGTACGACGAGTTACTACTTCACGACGGTGAATAATAAACTCTTCTAGCATTTCTTTTAAGTTGAAACACTTAGGCTGGTTGTTAATTAACGCAACCATATTCATACCAAACACAGTTTGTAACTGAGTCTGCGCATACAAGTTGTTTAAAATAACCTCGCCTACGTCACCACGTTTGATCTCAATAACGATACGCATACCGTCTTTGTCTGATTCATCACGTAGTGCACTAATGCCTTCAATTTTTTTATCTTTAACAAGCTCAGCAATTTTTTCAATTAAGCGTGCTTTGTTAACTTGATAAGGAATTTCGTGAACGATAATTGTTTCACGGCCTGTTTTTTCATCCGTTTCAATCTCAGCACGTGCACGCATGTACACTTTACCACGGCCAGTTTGGTATGCTTGTTCAATACCTTTCTTACCGTTGATAATTGCAGCGGTTGGAAAATCTGGGCCCGGAATATAATCCATTAACTCAGTTATAGTTAATTCAGGATTGATTATAAGCGCTAAACAACCATTAATAACTTCTGTTAAGTTATGTGGTGGGATATTTGTAGCCATACCTACCGCAATACCTGATGATCCGTTAACTAATAAGTTAGGGACCTTTGTTGGTAAAACGTCAGGGATTTGTTCTGTGCCGTCGTAGTTAGGAACGAAATCAACCGTTTCTTTTTCAAGATCAGCTAATAGCTCATGCGACATTTTTGCCATACGTACTTCAGTATAACGCATTGCCGCAGCTGAATCGCCATCAACCGAACCGAAGTTACCTTGGCCATCTACAAGCATATAACGTAGTGAGAATGGCTGAGCCATACGAACTATCGTGTCATAAACTGCACTGTCGCCGTGTGGGTGGTATTTACCGATTACGTCACCGACCACACGGGCCGATTTTTTGTAAGGCTTGTTCCAGTCATTACTAAGCTCGTTCATTGCAAACAAAACGCGGCGATGAACAGGTTTTAAGCCGTCACGTACGTCTGGTAATGCACGTCCTACAATTACGCTCATCGCGTAATCTAAGTAGGAGTTTTTTAACTCGTCTTCAATATTGACTGGCAGAATTTCATTGGCGAGATCAGTCATTTGATATCACATTCCTTCAGTATCAGCTCTCAACGACCCGGTATTGGGGATTAAGAGTATTGTTATTATTTCTAACAGTCATGCTATCACAATTAATTTTAATTTACAGGCGCAAAACTTTGCGATTTATCAATTTAGCCCTATATAATGGCCTCAGATTGACGAGGAAGTATTTTATGACCGAACATCAAAATGTAGATCACGCAGAAATAGCAAAATTTGAAGCCATCGCCGAGCGTTGGTGGGACCTAGACGGAGAATTCAAACCTCTTCACGAAATTAACCCGTTACGTTTAGACTTTATAGCAAACAAAACGCAAGGCTTATTCGATAAAGAAACACTCGACGTTGGCTGTGGTGGCGGTATTTTAAGCCAAAGCATGGCGCGCATGGGCGCAAAAGTAACTGGCATCGACATGGGGCAAGAGCCTTTAACTGTTGCTAAGTTGCACAGTTTAGAAACTGGCGTAAATGTAGATTATATAAAAGTGCCTGCAGAAGAGTTTGCTTCACAAAATCCAGAGCGCTTTGATGTAATAACCTGTATGGAAATGCTTGAGCACGTTCCCGACCCAGCATCTATCATTCATGCCGTAGCCGCATTAGCCAAACCAGGCGCAGACGTGTTTTTTTCAACCCTGAACAAAACACCTAAAGCATACTTATACGCTATTGTTGGTGCTGAAAAGCTTTTAAAAATGGTGCCTGAAGGTACACACGACCATAAAAAGTTTATAAAACCTGCACAGCTCATTGCATGGGCAGAGCAAGCGGGTTTAAAAGTTCGTGCAAGTACAGGCCTTTCTTATAACCCACTATCAAAGCAATATACGCTTAATAACGACGTTAGCGTAAATTACATACTTTATTTTGAGAAGTTAGCTTAATGGCTAACTCTCAAGCCCCCCATCCCCTTATTGAGTACGATGCATTTTTATTTGATTTAGACGGCACCCTACTCGACACTGCGGATGATTTAGGTGCCGCTTTAAATGCAGTGCTTATTAGCAATAAAATAGAGCCTGTTAGTAGTGATATATACCGTCCTGCGGCATCTAACGGCGCTGGCGCATTATTAGAGGCTGGTTTTAAAGCGTTATGGGACAAACAACCCCAAAGCGAGCTTATAAAGCAATTAGTTGACGAGTACGCTGCAAACATAGCAAATCACACACGCTGCTTCAGCGGAGTTGAATCGTTACTTATCGCCCTAGATCAGAAAAAGATCAAATGGGGGATCATGACTAACAAACCAGGGTTTTTAACCGATCCTTTAGTTGCAGCTATTCCTGCTTTAAAAAATGCCAGTGTAGTAATAAGTGGTGACACTTTAGCAGAGGCCAAGCCATCACCTTTACCACTGCTACATTGTGCAAAGCTTATGCAAGTACAGCCAAAGCGTTGTTTATACATTGGTGATGCACAGCGTGACATACAAGCAGGCAAAGCAGCAGGTATGCATACCGCGACTGCACTTTGGGGTTACATTCCCAGTGAAGATGAGGCATTAAGCTGGAAAGCCAATTTAAACTGGCTAAGTCCAATTGATGGTTTTAACCATATATAGTGCTATGTTAATTAATAAACACTATATATTGTGATTGTGTTAGTTTTTATGCAAAGCTTGCTGATAAAAAAAGCAGTCAAAATTTATTTTTAAAATGCGTAAATTTAGCAGATCATTAGTTGATTTTTGCATATTTCAACTTAAATGATTGTTCGAAGGTGAGTGTCTACTAACACAAATGCGTTATCCCAAAGTTATCCACAAACAGGGGCAATTATGTCCCTTGCAAAACAATGCAGACCACACTATCTTGTGATCTCTAAATTGAACAACACCAGATATTGTGGCCAAATGTTATTCAATTAAATTCACTAATTTGGTGAAACCTATAATAAATGAGCACTACACCTTGCTAATTTGAGGTGTAAACATTGGTCAAAATACATAATCCCCAAGGAATACAGGCAAAGCTATGAACCAACAGTTATCTGTAAGCAAACGTGACGGGCGTAAAGAGCCGCTTGATCTTGATAAGATCCATCGCGTTATTGAATGGGCCGCCGAAGGTTTAAATAACGTTTCGGTTTCGCAAGTTGAATTAAAATCACACATTCAATTTTACGATGGTATTCGTACCAAAGATATTCACGAAACCATTATTAAAGCAGCTGCAGATCAGATTTCAAAAGAATCGCCAGATTACCAGTATTTATCAGCGCGTTTAGCTGTATTCCACCTACGTAAAAAAGCCTATGGCCAATTTGAGCCACCACGTTTATTTGATCATGTAACTAAAATGGTTGAAGACAAACGCTATGATGCTCACTTATTAGTAGATTATACAGAGCAAGAATTAGATGAGCTTGATGCGTACCTTGATCATTCTCGCGATCTTAACTTCAGCTACGCTGCTGTAAAACAGCTTGAAGGTAAGTACCTCGTTCAAAACCGTGTAACAGGTGAAATTTACGAAAGCGCACAGTTTTTATATATTTTAGTAGCGGCAAGTTTATTTGCTGACTACCCACGTGAAACGCGTACTAATTACATTAAACGTTTTTATGATGCGGTATCGTTATTTAAGATTTCATTGCCTACACCAATAATGGCTGGTGTTCGTACCCCTACTCGTCAATTTAGCTCATGTGTATTAATTGAATGTGGCGACAGCCTCGATTCAATCAATGCAACATCATCAGCTATTGTTAAGTACGTTTCACAACGTGCGGGTATTGGTATTAACGCAGGTCGAATTCGTGCGCTAGGTAGCCATATTCGTAATGGCGAAGCGTATCACACTGGTTGTATTCCTTTTTATAAGCACTTTCAAACAGCGGTTAAAAGTTGTTCGCAAGGTGGTGTACGTGGCGGCGCTGCGACATTGTTCTACCCGCTTTGGCACCTAGAAGTAGAAAACCTACTGGTACTTAAAAATAATCGTGGTGTAGAGGACAACCGTGTTCGTCACCTAGATTACGGCGTACAATTTAATAAATTAATGTATTCTCGTTTAATTAAAGACGATTACATTACGTTATTTAGCCCATCAGATGTGCCTGGCCTTTATGATGCATTTTTTGAAGACCAAGCAGAATTTGATGCGCTTTACGTCAAATACGAACAAGACGAGTCTATCCGTAAAAAGCGTATCAAAGCCATTGAGCTTTTCTCTATGTTTGCCCAAGAACGTGCAAGTACTGGTCGTATTTACTTACAAAATGTGGATCACTGTAATACACACAGCCCGTTCATTGCTAAAGTTGCGCCTATTCGCCAATCTAACTTATGTTTAGAAATTGCATTGCCAACTAAGCCACTTAATAACGTAAATGACGAAGAAGGCGAAATTGCCCTTTGTACACTTTCTGCATTTAACTTAGGTGCAATAGAATCACTTGATGAGCTTGAAGAATTAGCTGAGCTTGCTGTACGTGCACTTGATAACTTACTTGATTTCCAAGACTACCCTGTACCGGCTGCTAAAAATGCAACTATGGGACGCCGTACGTTAGGAATAGGTGTAATTAACTACGCATACTACCTAGCTAAAAACGGTAAACGTTATTCAGATGGCAGCGCGAACGCCCTGACTCACAAAACATTTGAAGCGATTCAATACTACTTGATGAAAGCATCTAACGAGCTTGCTAAAGAGCGTGGTGCATGTCCTAAGTTTAACGAAACAACGTACTCTCAAGGCATTATGCCAACTGATACGTACAAACGTGATTTAGATAAGATTTGTGATGAACCACTTCATCTTGATTGGGATACATTACGTGCAAACATTAAAGAGCACGGCATGCGTAACTCAACATTAAGTGCGTTAATGCCATCAGAAACATCGTCGCAAATCTCTAACGCTACAAACGGTATTGAGCCTCCACGTGGTCATATTAGTGTTAAAGCAAGCAAAGATGGTATTTTAAAACAAGTAGTTCCTGAGTATGAACGCTTAAAAAATAACTATGAGTTATTATGGGATATCCCATCAAACGATGGTTACTTACAGCTTGTAGGCATAATGCAAAAATTTGTTGACCAAACAATCTCAGCAAACACAAATTATGATCCAAACAAGTTCGAAGGCGGTAAAGTACCTATGCAAGTCTTATTAAAAGACTTACTTAGTGCATACAAACTGGGCGTTAAAACGTTGTACTATCACAACACCCGTGATGGCGCATCAGATTCACAAGAAGACACTCCAGAAGTGGAAGATGATGATTGTGAAGGCGGCGCGTGTAAAATATAGTTACTAATTTTTATTTTAAGCGGGCATTTAGCCCGCTTTTTCTGATAGTTTTTTTGAGTGATAAACATGTCTTATACTACTTTTAGCCGAAACCATAATAACCAAATGCAAGAGCCAATGTTTTTTGGCCAAACAGTTAACGTATCTCGTTACGACCAACAAAAGTACCCTATCTTTGAAAAGCTAATCGAAAAACAATTGTCTTTCTTTTGGCGTCCTGAGGAAGTGGACGTAAGTAAAGACCGTTTAGACTTTCAGGCATTACCAGATCACGAAAAGCACATATTTTTAAGTAACTTAAAATACCAAACATTACTTGATAGTGTGCAAGGGCGTTCACCAAACGTAGCCCTACTGCCTATCGTATCGCTACCAGAACTTGAAACATGGATAGAAACATGGGCGTTTAGTGAAACAATTCACAGCCGCTCATACACACATATTATCCGTAACGTAACACAAGCACCTGAGCTTATTTTTGATGACATTGTTAGCAACGATAAAATTAGCGAACGTGCTGATGCGGTAACAAAATATTACGATGACCTAATTAACTCTGTATCACTTTACAATTTATACGGTGAAGGAAAACACGAAATTAACGGTAAAACCGTTATCGTGAATTTATTTGAGCTTAAAAAGAAACTTTACCTTGCAATGATGTCGGTAAATATTTTAGAGGCGATTCGTTTTTACGTAAGCTTTGCATGTTCGTTTGCGTTTGCTGAGCGTGAACTGATGGAAGGTAACGCTAAAATCATCAAGCTTATTGCGCGCGATGAAGCACTGCATCTTTCGGGTACTCAGCATATTTTAAATATTATGCAAGACGGTAAAGACGACCCAGAAATGGCGATTGTTGCCGCTCAGTGCCGAGACGAAGCAATTAAAATGTTTGTTGAAGCCGCAGAGCAAGAAAAAGAATGGGCAGAATACCTGTTTAAAGATGGCTCAATGATTGGTTTAAATAAACATATTTTATGTCAGTACGTTGAATACATCACCAACGCCCGTATGACTGCGATTGGCTTACCTGCACAGTTTGAAAACAACAGTAACCCTATTCCATGGATCAACTCATGGCTCGTGTCTGATAATGTACAAGTAGCACCACAAGAAGCAGAAATAAGCTCATACCTTGTTGGTCAAATAGACTCTCAAGTTGATGCATCAGAATTTGGTGATTTTGATTTATAATGAGTGACAAGTCTACTGCAAGCATAACGCTTGCAGAAAACAGCCAGTGTATAGAATTTAATACTGGCTGCCCTTCTCTTTTACACTGCTTAGAATCCATGAAAATAGACGTCGCATTCCAATGCCGTGAAGGCTACTGTGGAGCTTGCAGAGCTACTTTAGTGTCTGGCAGTGTTGAGTATAACGAAGAGCCACTTGCGTTTGTGCGAGAAGGCGAAATATTGTTGTGCTGCTGTAAACCCAATGGCGATATAAGTATTAATTTAAAGTAATCTGCTGACAAATAAAAAGCCAATAATGAAAACATTATTGGCTTTTTGCTTAAGCTGCATTACGGCTAAATTTTGGAATATTATTTTTCTTTCAAATAAACGGTTTTCTTCTCTAGATATTGCTCTAGACCAAATTTACCATCTTCGCCGCCAAAGCCGCTCTGTTTCCAGCCATTATGAAAACCTTGGTGCTGCTCACCCATACCACGGTTAATATAAACTTCACCCACTTCTAATTCGTTAATGGCTTTATTAATATCGAAAAAGTTTTGCGTAAATATATAAGCGCTTAAGCCATAAATACTGTCGTTACAGTATTCAATCGCTTGCTCCATATCTTTAACTTTAACAATAGGGAGTACTGGGCCAAAAGTTTCTTCGTGCACTGCAATGTTATCTTGCTTAACGTCTACAAGTAACGTGGGTTCGTACCAACAACCGCCTTCAAAACCCTCAACAGAAGCAACTTTACCACCAGTGGCGACAGAAGCGCCTTGTTGAATACTTTGTTGAACTATGTGATCAATGTTGTCTATTTCGCGTTGATTACATTTAGGACCCATTTGCGTATCTGGGTTCATAGGATCTCCAACACGAAGTGCTTTTACAGCTGGTATAAATTTAGCCATAAACGCATCGTACACAGACTCTTGAACATATAAACGCTCAACACAGGTGCATACTTGCCCGCAGTTAGCAAAACGACCCCAAAGCGCACCTTCAACAGCCTCATCAAGGTCGGCATCGGCCATAACAACCATTGGCGCTTTACCGCCAAGTTCAAGCATTACAGGCGTCATGTATTCTGCGCTAGTTTTGTAGATTTGCTTACCTGCAGCAGTAGAGCCTGTCATGGTGATCATTTTAGTAATTGGGCTTTCACACAATGCTTGGCCAACAACAGAACCTGATCCATTAATAACGTTTAGCACGCCAGCAGGAATACCCGCTTCGTTTGCTAAACGACCTAGCTCGGTGGTTGCTAAAGGTGTTTCTTGAGTAGGTTTTAATACAATAGAGTTACCTGTGATTAACGCAGGTCCAATTTTACGACCAGCCAATGCCAACGGAAAATTCCACGCAGTAATACCAACAACTACGCCTCGTGGCACTTTATGAATGTATATTTTTTCATCATCGTTATCTGAAGGTAAAATATCGCCTTCAATAGTAAGTGCATGGTCGCATGCATAGTCAATAAAAGTCGCTGTTACGTCGACTTCCATTTGTGCAACTGATAGTAATTTACCTTGCTCTGCAACAAGCATTGGCGCAAGAATATCTTTATTTTCACGAATTTTATTAGCAAACACACGCAATATATTTTGACGTGTGCGAGCTGTCAATTTAGCCCACTTTTTCTGCCCTACATTCGCTGATTCAAGTGCATACTGCGCATCTTCTATACAGCCTTTTGGTATTTCACCAATTTTTTTACCTGTAGATGGGCTTAATATTTCAATCGTGCCACTTGCTTTAGAAGCAACATATTCGCCATTTATAAAATTCACATTATTATGAAAGTTCATTGAACTATCTCCCCATCCATCCGCCATCAACCAATAAAATAGCGCCGTTTACGTAACTAGCAGCCTCAGAAGCCAAGAACACAGCAGGCCCTTTAAAGTCTTCAGGATTTCCCCATCGACCTTGTGGAATACGCGCTAAGATGGCTGCATTACGCTCTTTGTCATTGCGTAATGCCTCAGTGTTATCGGTATCAATGTAACCTGGCGCAATCGCATTTACATTAATGCCTTTGCCAGCCCATTCATTAGAAAGCGCCATAACCAATTGCCCAATAGCACCTTTACTAGCTGCGTAACCTGGTACTGTAATACCACCTTGAAAAGTGAGCAAAGAAGCCGTGAAAATAACTTTACCCTCGCCATGCTCTATCATTTGTTTGCCTATTTCGCGGCTTAAAATAAATTGAGCATTTAAGTTAACTTCAATCACTTTATCCCATAAATCATCGCCATGCTCAGCCGCAGGAGCACGAAGGATTGTACCTGCATTATTGACTAAAATATCAATTTTTGGAAAATCACTTTTTACATCATTAATAAACGAATAAAGCGCATCACGATCACCAAAATCACATTGGTAGGCTTTAAAATTTCGGCCAAGGGCTTTAACTTCTTTTTCTACTTCAGAGCCTTCAAGCTCTAAGCTTGCAGATACACCAATAATATCAGCGCCAGCCTGTGCTAAACCTAGAGCAATACCTTTACCAATACCGCGCTTACAACCTGTAACAAGGGCTACTTTGCCCTCTAAACTAAATTTTTCTAACATATTATTCATTTTCATACCTTTATAATTTTTATTATTGTGGGTTACATTCAACAAGCGCTTTCATGCCTTCTGGATTTCCATCCATACTCGCAAATGCACTACCAATATCAGTTAACGAACTAACCGAACTAATAAAAGGTTTAAGATCTATTTGGCCCGATGAAATTAATTCGATAGCCCAATCAAAGTCGGCCGCTTCGTATACACGTGCACCTAATAACTCCAACTCTTTCCAAAAGAATTGAAATAAATCGATTTCAGGTTTAACACTGTGAATAGCCACCATGACTATACGACCCCGGCGCCCTGCTATTTCAGTCATAGCCTCTATTGCGGGTTTTACGCCTGATACTTCAAATACAACATCAGCACCTTTTGTTTGCGTCCAGCTATCTACATAGGCAGCTAAATCTTCTTCAATGGGATTAACCGATTTAACACCTAGCTCATCGGCAAAAGCACGGCGGCTTTCGTTAGGCTCAGACACGAGTACTTCTGCGCCAACACTTTTAGCAACCGCAGCAACTAATTGCCCAATTGGCCCGCCACCAAGCACAACAACTTTCTCACCCGCTTGTAAGCGCGAGCGTCGTACATCATGGCACGCAACCGATAACGGCTCTATTAATGCGCCTTGTTTTAAATCAACGCCTGCTGGTAATTTATGCAAAGTACGCGCTTTAACTGTCCAGCTTGACTGAAAAGCACCTGGCGTATCTATTCCCATAAACTTTAAGTTCTGACAAATATGCGTATGCCCTGCATTACATGTAGGACAATCGCCACACCAATCTAGTGGACGTACTACCACGTTTTCGCCGACAGCAAAGCCTTCAACGCCTTCACCTATTTCTGCAACAACACCTGATATTTCATGGCCAATTGTTTGCGGAATAGACACTCGTTGATCCATCACACCATGGTATATGAGCATATCAGTACCACAAATCCCAACGTATCCAACACTCAATCTAATCTCACCCGCTTTAGGTTTAATAGATGTGCCTTCAACAATGTTAAATGACTTGTTACCTATATATTGTGCAGCTTGCATATTTTTATACCTTCAAGAATGTTTAATTAAATAGTGACCAAGTAATGCATCATTAAAACAATGCCGATACGAGGAATATCAAAGTGAACTATCACATCTTTGATATGGTTTATTGTTAACAATTTACACCTAGGTATGTAATTTGTAAAGCCACTCTTAATATTTAATATAACTTCAGAGCAGTAAAGCGAGTCAGTTAAAAACATTAAGGCTTGGGTAATAAAATTTACTTGTATGTTTTACTTTCAATCTATATTGTCAACAATTAACACAATGTAAGGAGGCACAATAGTGATTAAAAACAAAAAATCAATTTTTAGCTTAGTGATAATTAGCGCTATGAACTTAGCGGGATGCAGTCAAACCACACAAACGCCCAGTAGCCAAACAAGTAACAACGTTGTATTTTCTGATGTGTCTGAACAAGCTGGCTTAATAACACAAAAAAACTGGAAATATGGCGGCCCTACCATTGCCGATATAAACAGTGATGGTCATTATGACCTGCTGCTAACAAATCACGACACCACTCCTATTCGTTTATTTATGGCAAATGGAGATGGCACATACACACTACAAAACGATATTTTTCCACGAGCAGATCTACACGGTATGTCGGCCGGTGATTACGACAACGATGGTGATCTCGATGTACTTATTGCACTAGGTGGTGGAAATGGCACTACACCTCAACCCCAGCGACTACTTAAAAACAATAATGGTAAATTTGAAGATAAAACCGTTGAAGCTGGCTTATCTAAAATGGGGGCTCGCGGGCGTTCTGTGCGCTGGGTTGATATAGATAGCGATGGTGATCTTGATTTTATCCAAGTAAACGCCGAAAAATTAATTCACGAAAACTCCCCTCGTAATATCATTTTTGAAAATATCGGCAATGGAAAATTTACTTATCACCCATCAGCTACTTTTGAAAATATAAAAGCCGAGCGTGTATTATTAACCGATTACAATAACGATGACATACTCGATATTTTTGCTTTTGATGGATACAACAATTTAGCTATTTATCAAGGTAATAACGACTTTACCTTCGCCAATACGACTCAAGATCTATTAGGTGCAAATAGTGAAGCCTACAAAGGCACGCTCGCAGTTGCGCAAGCTGATATAGATAACGACGGCGATATGGACTACTACCTTGCTCGCGGAAAGCTAAGCTACACTATCGCTAATAACAGTCTATCGTTTAATAAAGGCAGCAAACGACTAGACCTGCGTGATGAAGGTAATAAAAGTCACGATGGCATAACACTCATTACCGACAACACAAACTCAGGAAGCCTTATACTAAGTGACTTTTATCACTTCCCGCGTGCCAAGCTATTAAGCCATATGGATGTATACATAGGCGAGAAAAAAGAATTAATAAATACACCCAATAAAAACACAACCATTAGCCAGAAAAGAGCGCGCGGGTTTCCAACTAAGCTTGATAAAACTGGCTGGTACATTGGGTATTTAGGGAATAATAGATGGCGAGTAGAATGGGTACTTACCGATAACCTTGCATGGGATGTACGCGCATCATTCAAAAATGTAAAAGGCTATCAAAGCGATTGGCAACCACAAAATCTCGCCCTTCCTGATGTATTACTACGTAACGATAATGGTAAGCTAGTTGATATTTCATCTAAATTACCAGCATTAACAAACAGTAATAACTGGGGAGTTGTACCTGGCGATTTTAATAACGACACAAAAATAGACTTTATGGTCTATCGCTTTGGTAAACTAAAAGAACGAGTTGCCGATGTTTTACTCATTAACCAAGGTGATTACAACTTTAAAGCAACAATCACTCATAACGCCGATACCGAACGTGGCTTAGACTCACACGGCGATATGGGAGCCGCATTTGACTTCAACCTAGACGGAAAACTCGACCTACTAAGCGGAGATGAAGATAACGGCCAATGGCATTTATATAAAAATACCACAGAGTTAAGTCACGCCCACTTCACCCTTATTCGAGTTGGGTACTCAAAAAGTGGGGTTGATCCATATGGTGCAAAAGTACAAATTAAAACAGCAACTGCGAGCCAATATCAAGTTATTGGTTCACAAAGTGCTACCCACTCGCAAAGCTTACTTAATATTGTACATTTTGGATTAGCACAGGCAGATTCAATCTCATCAGTTATTGTTACATGGCGAGATGGCAGCTCTGAGCATTTAAATAAACAACCTACAGATCAATTGATAAGTGTTGGTAACTTAAATAACTGATCTATAGCCGCAACTCTCATGCCCCCTTAATTAAGCGAATAACGACAGGGGGCTTATTATATTTACTTGATAATGTAATTTGGGATTTGTTTTGCCTGTTCAATATTCTGCTTATTTAACTGCTCAAAAAACTTATCTATTTGTGCTTTGTATTCCCATGATTGCTGCAATACATTATTTGTATTGTGCTTATTCCACTCATTCCACAGCTTGGCTAATTTCGCTTGTTCAGCGGGTAATGTATCAACCAAGTTATGTTGCTCATACGGATCCGCTTTCATATCAAAAAAACTACGGCCTACATTCGGTAGTGGTTGGTTCATATATTTATAATCAGCGGTACGTACAGCATAAATATTTGGTGCCTCTTCTAAGCGCCAAAATAACGCCTGATGTGGGCTGCCTTGTCTAGTGCCTTGTAAAAATGGCAGTAAATTAACACCATCTAATTTCTTATTATCAGCACCCGCTAGTGCAACTGAGGTTGCAGCAATATCAAGTGACGATACTAAAAAACAAACTAAGTGTTGCAGCTGCTAATCCCCAAATAACAAGGGGTCTGCGCCCTAACTTATCTATCAAAGCAATAGCTACCACAGTAAATACAATACTGACTAAACCAATTAAAACAGCGTTAAAAAAAGCCGCATCAGTGCCGACTCCCAGTTGTTCAAACACCGTTGGAGCATAAAACATTATGGCGTTAATCCCCGTCACTTGCTGCACAATAGCAATAGTAAAAGCAATAATGACAGCGGCGCGAACACGACTTTCGAGTAGTTGTTTAAATGAAGAAAAATACCCACCTGTTTCGCTGTAATCAACCAAGCTCTCTTTAATACTCTTAAGTTGCTCTTGGGCCAATTCAGTATTTTTATTTAAACGATGCAAGATAGTTATAGCGCGTGTTTCGTTGCCTTTCATAACTAACCAACGCGGGCTTTGAGGAATAGTAAATAATAATAAAAACCATAAAACAGCAGGAACAATCTCAACGCCTAGCATCCAGCGCCATAAATTATCTTGCACATTCCACTGTGTTACCCACTCAAAATTACTGTGAGCTAAATCAACAAGTAAATAGTTAGCAAAATACGCTGCGGATAATCCAACAACAATATTTATTTGAATCATAGACACTAATTTACCACGGTACTTAGACGGTGCAACTTCACCTATATACATAGCAGCGACCGATAAAGATGTGAATGCTAATCCACCTATAAAACGAGCAGCAACTAATAGCTCGTAACTTGGCGCTAAAACCGATGCAATTGCCGACAGTATGTATATAAACGCAATGCCTATTAAAGTATTTTTTCGGCCAAACATATTGCATATGTAACCGGTAATGACTAAAGCAAATAGCACACCAAAACCAGGCGCACTCACGACTGTGCCAATTTGAATGTCTGATAAATTGAATTCTGCCGATACAAAACGAACCGTACCTGAAATAAGAGCAGCGTCTAATCCAAATATAAAGCCACCAAAGGCGACAATAAATGCAAAGAAAAACACATTACGTTTACTACCATTCATACTTCAATCCAACTTTGTTGTTATTGTGTGTTACTTATGTAGAGAATAAAGTAAGGGGTTGTGCTAAATTATATATTGTTAACAATTAACCATGGGTGTGATTTCGAGAGTATTTTAAAATTAATATACTTGCAACCTATATTTTAAAGAACGTTACTTTATATTCATTTGTTTTGTAATAAATATAAAAAATAATAA